>JAAWLY010000052.1 GCA_022798155.1 Lawsonibacter sp.
CCGGGGATGCCCAGCACCAGCCGGTAGGTGGGGGCCAGGGTCTCCACGTTGAACTCGCAGGAGGCGTTCTCCACCCCGGGGGTGGTCATGGCGTACACCTTCAGCTCGGCGTAGTGGGTGGTGGCCGCTACCTGGGCCCCGATGCCCCGGGCGGACTCGATGATGGCCGCCGCCAGGGCGGCCCCCTCCACCGGGTCGGTGCCCGCCCCCAGCTCGTCGAAGAGGATGAGGGTGTCGCCGTCCGCCTCGTCCAGGATGCCCACGATGTTGGTCATGTGGGAGGAGAAGGTGGACAGGGACTGGGCGATGGACTGCTCGTCGCCGATGTCGGCCAGCACCCGGGAGAACACCCGGACGGTGGAATCGTCCTTGGCGGGGATGTGCAGGCCGCACTGGGCCATAAGGGTGATCAGGCCCAGGGTCTTTAGGGTGACCGTCTTGCCGCCGGTGTTGGGGCCGGTGATGACCAGGGTGTCGAACCGCTCCCCAAGCTCCAGGTCGTTGGCCACCGCCTTTTTCGGGTCCAGCAGGGGGTGCCTGGCCCCCCGCAGGTGGAGGTACTTGTCCGACAGCCTGGGCTCGGTGCACTCCAGCTTTAGCGACAGCTTGGCCCGGGCAAAGATGGCGTCCAGCCAGATAAGCAGCTGGTAGTCCTCGGCGATGTCCACCTTGTGGGCGGCGCACTGGGCGGACAGCTCGGCCAGGATGCGCTCGATCTCCTTTTTCTCCTTGGCCAGCAGCTCCCGCAGCTCATTGTTGGCTTTGACGACCCCCATAGGCTCGATGAAGAAGGTGGAGCCAGAGGAGGACACGTCGTGGACCAGGCCAGGGATGGCGTTCTTGTGCTCCGACTTCACCGGCACCACGTACCGGTCGGAGCGGATGGTGATGATGGACTCCTGCAAATACTTGGACTGGTTGGAGGAGATGAGCTTTTGCAGGATGTCCCGCACCTTGGACTCGGTGGCCCGCATGTGCCGCCGGATGGAAGCCAGCTCCGGGCTGGCGGAGTCGGCCAGCTCGTCCTCCCCCACGATGGAGTTGGTGATGGTGTCCTCCAGGAAGCGGTTGGTAGTAAGGGCATGGAACAGGTGGGAGATGGGGGTCTTCTCCTCCCCCGCCCCGTAGTCGGAAGCGGTGCGGGCCGCCCGGAGGACGGCGGCGATCTCCAACAGCTCCCGGGTGTTCAGACTGCCCCCCATGTCCGCCCGCTGGAGGCTGGCGGCGACGGGCTTGATGCCGGCAAAGCCGGGGGTCCCCCGGAGGACCAGCAGCTTGACGGCGGCGGTGGTCTCCGCCTGGGCCTGTTTTACGTCGTCCATGTCGTCCATGGGGCGCAGCTCTCTGGCCCGCTCCCGGCCTTCGTCGGTGACGGCACACCCGGACAGCAGCTCCAAAACCCGGGGCAGCTCCAGGGTGGCCATAGATTTTTCAAATAATTCGCTCATAGGCTTTCTCCTGTTTTATTCGTTTAGCAGAGTTGTTAAATCTTTGATGGAGACGTCCATTTTGACGGACACCTCCTCCATCGTCATACCGGTGGACAGAAAACGCTCGATTACCATCTTCATGTCCTCGCCCACCTCGATGATGTGGCCATCCGGGTCATAAAACCGGACCACACGCTGTCCCCAGCTGTGCTCGATGACCTCTCCCAGGTACTCAATATCGGGGTACTGCCCCAGCTTCTCCAGGAAACCATCAAAGTCCCGTGTCTCAAAGGCCAGCTCCATGTTGTGGGACTGCTTCATCACCGTCTCCTTGGGCGCTCCGATCAGCCAGTCAAACTCCTGCTGGAGGGACAGTCCGCAGGTGAAGGAGATGTTGATCCCATAGTCCTGATAAAGCTCCAGGCCAAACAGGTCTTGATAAAACTTCCTGGAAGCATTGATATCCGACACAGATATCACAGTACTGGTGTATTTCATAAAACTAGCCCTCCTGGCTTTCTGCCTCCCACTCCGCCATCAAAGGCCGGAAGCGCTCCGGGACCTGCTCCGGGGACAGGGTGTCGTGGATGCCGCAGGTCCCCGCCTCCTGTGCGGTCTGGTAGTACCACCGCTTGTAATCCAGCATGAGGAGGGTGTCCTCCAGCTGCTTCTGCTGGTCCAGCACCGACTGGCGCTGTTTTTCGATCAGCTCCAGCCGCTGGTCAATGGTGGCGTCCCCCTGGCGGGACCAGTCAATGAAGGTTTTGATCTCTTTCAGCGGCATCCCCGCCTTTTTCAGACAGCCCAGCACACGCAGCCACTCCATATCCTCGTCCTTGAACATGCGGATGCCCCCGCTGGACCGCTCCACAAAGGGGAGCAGGCCCTCCTTGTCGTAGTAGCGCAGGGTGGACGGGGCCACATTCAGCTTCAGGGCCATCTCACCAATGGTATAAAACATAAAACCTCCCCCAAAAAGCTTGACATAAAGTTTACTTTAAGTTGTATAATCTCTTTATACTTACAGCGCCATTATACCGTGCCCCATTTCGTTCGTCAATGGAAAGGATGATTTTATGATCTACAAGCAGTTTCAGGATATGCAGCTGTCCGCCCTGGGCTTTGGGTGTATGCGCTTTCCCACGGTCGACGGCGATACCGCCGCCGTCAACGAGGTGGAGTCCGCCAAGCTCATCGCCCGGGCCATGGAGGGCGGCGTCAACTACTACGACACCGCCTGGGGCTACCACGGCGGAAACTCCGAGACGGTCATAGGCCGGATCCTGAAAAGCTACCCCCGGGACAGCTTCTATCTGGCCGACAAATTCCCCGGCTATGACCTGGCCAACATGGATAAGGTGGACGAGATCTTCGACCGGCAGCTGGAGAAGTGCCAGGTGGAGTATTTCGACTTCTACCTCTTCCACAACGTCTGCGAGATGAACATCGACGCCTACTTGGCCCCCAAGTTCCATATCTACGACTCCCTCATGGCCCGGAAGAAGGCGGGACAGATCAAGCATCTGGGCTTCTCCGCCCACGGCAATCTGGACACCATGCGGCGCTTTCTGGAGGCCTACGGCAAGGACATGGAGTTCTGCCAGATCCAGCTGAACTGGCTGGACTGGGAGTTCCAGGACGCCAAGGCCAAGGTGGAGCTGCTGGACAGCTGGGGCATCCCTGTGTGGGTGATGGAGCCCCTCCGGGGCGGCAAGCTGGCCAGGCTGTCTGAGGAGGATGCCGCCAAGCTCCGGGAGCTGCGGCCCGACGAGGGCGTCCCCGCCTGGGCCTTCCGGTTCATCCAGTCCCTCCCCTCTGTAACCGTCACCCTGTCCGGCATGTCGTCCATGGAACAGGTGGAAGATAACCTGAACACCTTTGCCCAGGAAAAACCTCTGTCTCCGGAGGAGCAGAAAACCCTGCTGTCCATCGCCGGCAGCATGACCGGGCGCACCTCTGTCCCCTGCACCGCCTGCCGCTACTGTACCACCCACTGTCCCCAGGAGCTGGACATCCCCATGCTGCTGGAGCTGTATAACGAGTTCACCTTCACCGGCGGCGGCTTTATCGCCCCCATGCGCATTGGCCAGCTTCCCGCCGAGAAAAAGCCCAACGCCTGCGTGGGCTGCCGCAGCTGCGAGGCGGTCTGCCCCCAGCAGATTAAGATATCGGAGGCTCTGGCCAGCTTCTCCCAAAAGCTGGGCCTGTAAACGAGAAAGACACGCCTGTCGGCGTGTCTTTTTTATCCCATTTTTACCGCCGCTTGCGCTGCAAATCAAAAATAATCTGTAAGATTCGCTCTTCATCCGCCGAGTTCAGCCGGAGGAACTGGCAGCCATACTCAAAATAGTCCGCCCTGCGCTCCAGGATACGCAGCACCTGGCAAAACATCAGGGAGGGCTCCAGCTCCGGAAGGAGCTTGACCTGGAGGATAAATTTATCCCCCACATTGTGGCGCAGCTTTGAGCTCACAAAGATGCCGCCTACGCTGATATTCAGCACCTTGCACGGCTCCTCCTTGCTGCTGAAGCTGCCCATGGGGGTCACTCCCGCGTCAATATTGGTATCCACGCGGAAAAAGGCCCGGTCGTTGCCCCGCTTAACCAGCACAAGATGCTCCGCCTCCCACAGGCCGTTGGGGTTGGGACGTATGGTCCCCTCCAGCACCACCGCCTTCCCCTCCAAGCTGCTGTATCCCCGAAGCGTTACAGGAACCGGCTCCTCCGTTCCCGCCAACAGATTTCCCTCGCTCCGGGGTTCGAGCTGGGCCCGGTCTCCCCGCAGGTCCAGCAGGGTGGCAGTCAGAAACATCCGCCCATCCTCAGAGGTAACCTCCACCTGCATACCGGAGTAGAGTTCCAGGTCCTCCTCCTTTGCCCTGCGCTGGGACTCCTCTGCCCGCTTCTGCTTGGCGCTCTTTCCAAAGCCCTGTAAAAAGCCAAAAATACGAATTCCTCCCATATGGTCACCCCACCTTGTTCCAATTTGTCCTACTAGGACCGCTTATTTTTCCCGCATCTGCTCCATATGTTCGTTGGACCAGACCACCTGGTTGCGCCCAAAGCGCTTTGCGTCATACAGCATTGTGTCAGCAATTTTTAAATAGGTCTCATAGGAGTCGCCGCTCTGAGGACAGACGGTAACGCCGCCTACGCTGACGGTAACCCACTTGGATACCTGATGGCTGTGGGGAATATTCCGCTCCTCTACCGACTCGCGGATTTTTTTCACATACTGGAACGCGGTTTTGGCCTCGTCTCCAAGGAGGATAGCCACAAACTCCTCTCCCCCGTAGCGGGCAAAAAAGTCTGTGCTCCGCCGCAAAAGCTGATTCACTGTCCGGGCCACCTCGGCCAGGACCCGGTCTCCGGCGGGATGGCCAAAGGTATCATTATAGGTTTTAAAATTGTCAATATCGAACATGCAAAGGGAGATGGGCGCCCCCAGCCGGATGGCATCCTGCCATTTGCTCTGGCAGCACACATCATAGCGGCGGCGGTTGGCCACCCCGGTGAGCTGGTCCACCATGGCCTGCCGCTCTATCTGAGCCCGGTAGCTGTGCAGCTTCAGGTGGGTATTTACTCTGGCCCGAACAATCGCCTCCCGGAAAGGCTTTCTGATATAGTCCACCGCGCCTAGGGTAAGCCCGCGTTCCTCGCTCTCCTCATCCTCCAGGCTGGTAATCAGGATAACCGGGGTATGTTTGGTCACAACCTCCTCCTGCAGTTTTTTCAGCAGCACAAAGCCGTCCATTCCCGGCATGACGATATCCAGCAGAACCAGAGAAAAGCCCCCGTCCTTGGCGCACTGCAATCCCTCCTCCGCCACGTTGGCAATGGAAACATCATAGTCCCCCCGCAAAATAGATTTTAGGAAATCGGCCTGGATAGGGCTGTCGTCAACAATCAAAATCTTTTCCATTTCCTTACTCCTTTACCGGCTATCGGCGCCGTGGCACAGGGGATATCCAATGCGCGCTTTGAGCCGGGCTCTGGGGCGCCAGTCACAGCATAGGAACACATCAGCCAATTTGTCTGCGCCTCTTTTCAGCATTATATCAAAAGTTCTTCAAAAGCGGAAGTCTATTTTTAAGAATAATTCTCCGATGGGCAAAAATATCTTCGCCCAGACCTGAAAAAACCATTTTGCCCGTTGGCAAGGCAGGTTATATCGCACTCTTGTTGGTGTGAATACAGGTTCTAGAAAATATTTTAAACGAGGGTTGGCACTGCGTTAAGCTGCACCGGCCCTCGCATTATTTTGTCCTGGGCAGTTTGGGATCGCTCCCGCGCTTCCTCAAAATCAAAGGCATTGAGGATTCCAAACAGCCCAAAATATTTGTTCTTCTGGTTTTGGTCACATATCTATATTGGCGGCCTTTACAATATCTATCATATCCGCTGATTTCAGCAATGATGATTACTGTCCCCTGACGCAGTCATAAGATACGCCAAAACATCCGCCGCGTTGGTGTCCGGCTTGACCTTGGGCATGACCTTCTCAATCATGCCGTCCTCGCCGATGATAAACGTGGAGCGCACCACACCCATACTTACCTTGCCGTAGTTCTTCTTCTCCTGCCACACACCGTAGGCCTGGATAGCGGTCAACTCCGGGTCGGAGAGGAGGATAAAGGGCAGGCTGTGCTTCTCCGCAAACTTCTGGTGGGAGGCCACGGAGTCCTTGCTGACGCCGATGACCACCGCGTCAATTTTCTTGAACTGCTCAAAGGCTCCCGCGAAGGCGCAGGCCTGACGGGTACAGCCTGGAGTGTTGTCCCTGGGATAGAAATACAGTACGACTTTTTTCCCCGCAAAATCGGTCAGGGACACAGGGTTTCCGTTCTTGTCCGCCAGGGTAAATTCCGGGGCTTTTGTTCCAACTTCCAACATTTTATTTTCCTCCTGTTCTAAGCGCTGTTTGAAAAATGGATACATGCTCAACGACAAGGGATTTCGCCGCCAGGCAAACACAATTTTTCGCAGGAATACTGGATGTATTTCAAGAAAAATTGAGGAAGCATGGGGTCGAAAGGCCCGCCGTCTGGGCGTTTTGGCTTTTTTCAAACGAGCCCTAATTGGTAAATTTCACAGCATATGGTTCATCCGCCTTTTTCCTGTTTAAACACGCCGCTTTCATCTTATCGCCACAATCTTCACCTCTTCGACGGCTGATAGATCATTTTGATATACTTCAAAATCAGGCAGAAACGGGCGGTGCCGGCAAGACATCGCCCGTTTTCCACTGCCTATCAAAAGCAATGATTTCCCTGATTTTTATGCTTTTTACGGCGATTTCCTACCGGAACGGCCCTTTCTCCGCTCAGGCGATGTCGACTTTGCGGCTCTTGGCGGCAAACAGGAAACCCAGCATCAGCACAATACCAACGGGCAGGGAGATGATGCCGGGGGCGCCGGCCATAACCAGCACGCCGGCAATCAAGTAGGTGACGCCGGACACCACGGCACAGGAGATGGCGTAGGGCAGCTGGGTGGACACGTGGTTAACGTGGTCGCACTGGGCGCCGGCAGAGGCCATGATGGTGGTGTCGGAGATGGGGGAGCAGTGGTCGCCGCAGACAGCGCCGGCCATACAGGCGGAGATGCAGATAATGGCCATGGGGTTGCTCATATCAAAGGCATTCTGCACGATGGGGATGAGGATGCCGAAGGTACCCCAGCTGGTGCCGGTGGCAAAGGCCAGGCCGCAGCCCACCGCGAACACGAGAACAGGCAGGAACATCTGGACCCCGGAGGCGGAGCGTACCAGGTCACGGACAAAGAACTTGGCGCCTAGGGAGCCGGTCATGGTGTTCAGGGACCAGGCAAAGGTGAGGATCAGAATGGCGGGAACCATGGCCTTGAAGCCCTCAGGGATGCAGTTCATCATCTCTTTGAAAGGCATGGCCTTTCGAATGGCGTAGTAGATAATGGTAATCAGAAGCCCGAAAGTGGAACCCAGCATCAGCCCCAGGGGGGAGTCGCAGTCAGAGAAAGCGGTGACGAAGTCCACGCCGGAGAAAAATCCGCCGGTGTAGATCATACCAATCACACAGCAGACCACCAGCGCCGCGATGGGCAGCACCAGGTCCAGAACAATCCCCTTGGACTCATCGTTCTCCTCATCCATCATGGCGTAGGGATTGGAGCCGGAGAAGAGGTCCCCATTGTCCAGGGCGTTTTTTTCATACTTGGCCATCGGGCCAAACTCCACCTTCATCAGCACCATGCCCACCATCATAACCACGGTGAGCAGGGCGTAGAAGTTGTAGGGGATGGCACGGATAAACAGGTTCAGGCCCTGGCCGTCCTCGGCATAGCCGGCCACGGCGGCGGCCCAGGAGGAGATTGGGGCGATAATGCAGATGGGGGCGGCGGTGGCGTCGATGAGGTAGGCCAGCTTGGCCCGGGAAACCCTGTGCTTGTCCGTGACGGGCCGCATGACGCTGCCCACGGTGAGGCAGTTGAAATAGTCGTCGATAAAGATCAGGCAGCCCAGCACGATGGTGGCCAATTGGGCCCCTGCCCGGGACTTGATGTTCGCTCTCGCCCAACGGCCGAAGGCGGCGGACCCCCCCGCCTTGTTCATTAGGCACACGATGGCGCCCAAAATGACCAGGAAGACCAGGATGCCCACATTGCCGGCAATGGAATCCGCGATGCCGTCGTTGATGACATGGAGCACCGTCCCCTCAAAGGAGAAGTTGGAGTAGAGCAGCCCGCCCACCAGGATACCGATGAACAAAGAGGAGTAAACCTCCTTGGTAATCAAAGCCAGGGCAATGGCGATCACTGGGGGCAGCAGAGACATGGGGGTATTGAAGAAATTGCTGGGGGATGTGATGTAGCCCACATACCCGCTGCTGGCGCAGGTCGGGCAGGGGACGGCCTCCCCCTCGTCAGACAGGACCACGCCCAGCGCTCCGCAGTCGGGACACTCAATGTACCTGGTGCCGCTGAGCTCAGTGGGGTCGCCTCCGGCGGCAAAGGCGGTGGTGACCATAGCCAGCAGCAGCATCGTCAAAACAACAAGCCGCAGGCTGTGGAATCTTCTGGTTCTCATATGTATTTCCCTCCTAAATTTTGGGGCGCACAAACCCCGTCCGCGCAAAATAAAAACCATGGTGCGCAAAGCGCGCCCCACGGCAAAACCGGATGCCCCCAGCATTTGCCGGGGACCTCTGGATAGCGCTCCACTCCTCGTGACAGTCCGTGGGATATTCTCCCCCGGCCCAGGAAAAACAGTTCAGGCAGACCGCCTCTCCTTCGGCGGCGCACCCTCTCCCCCGGGACGGCTGCCTGGCCTTGTCCCGCGGTACGCATGAGCGCCGCGCCTCTATCCGCTTATGAAATTGCAACCATCCTACCACAAACTTGCAGGGATGTCAATGGAAATTTGGAGAAAACCGTTGTATTTTTGCTTCCAATGAAGAAATAAGATCAGGGGCTGAAAGGGCCCCGTCTTCATGTCTGTCCCGGCCGGGCCATATAGGAGGTAAAGTACCGGTGGTCACCGTCTTGCCCGCCGTATCGGCCAGCGCCGCCATCGCCCCGCCGTGGATCATGCCACGGAATCAAGCCCCGCCCGGAGCACTCCCCGGGCCAGCCCGGGCTCTACAAGCGTCACCTCGATGTCGTTTTCATAGGAAAACTGTGGGCCACATTAACCATGCCCAAAATCCGCTTCTCTTTTGTTCCACTGCACATTCTTCTCTCCCTAAAATATTGTACCATGTTTTTTCCGGCCAGCAAGTCCCATAGCTTCCATATTTCTCCGAACAACATAGAATGGGGTAGCCGCGCTATACATCCACTCAACTTAGCAAAGGAGCATCTGAAACTATGGAACTGAAAGTAAACCGTCCCGCCCTGGCCGGGCAGGATATTGACCCGGATACCTTCCAGCGGGTCTGGGACCGGGTTATGCCCAACCAGGCCAGCCCCGCCGCCCGCGAGGGAGACTCCCCCTCTGTCCCGGACACCGCCCTCCCCGCGGAGCCCTCCGTCCCACCCACGGAGGCCCCCCCTGCCCAGCCGGAGCTGCCTCCGGTCCCGGAGTGCCCGCCGGACACCTCCCCCGACCTGCCCGCCGTCCCGGACTGTCCAGCGCAGCCTGAGACGCCCCCCCAGGCTCCTTCCGACTGCCCCCAGTGCCCGGAATGTCCCACCGTACCGGGCACGACGCCCGCGCCGGAACCACCCGCCCTCTGTCTGGGAGAGAGCTCCCAGAGGGACGCCGCCCGTCTGGAGGAGCTGATGACTCTGGCCCAGGCCGGGGCTGCCGCCGGCCGCGCCCTGGCCCGTCGGGCCAGCGGGACCTGCGCCAGGACTCTGTCCGCCCTGGCCCGGGACCACCGCTCCGCCTTTCGCCGGCTGTCCGCCGCCTACTTCCTGATCACAGGAAAGCGCTACGCCCCTAAGTGCCCCTCCGTCACCCTGCCCGCTTCCCTGGCCCTGGCCCTGCGGCAGCAGTTCGTCTGGGAGCAGCAGTGGGAACAGAAAAACAATCAGGCCGCCCAGGCCACCGCCGACCCCTGCCTGAAGGAGCTCTATCTGGAGCTGGCCCAGGAGGGGGCCTTCCACGCCGGGACCATCCGGTCGCTGCTGGAGCAGATGACTTGACGCGCCCTCGCCGGGCAGGTGTTCCGTTTTCTTTTAAAAAAAGGAACCAAAAAGAACTTTCCTTTTTGCGCCGTCTGAGGTACACTAAGGAAAATACGCTGTTAAGGCGGAAACGAGGTGCGCTATGATCCAGACCTTTGACCTTTCCTACCCCTCCTCCGATGGCATCCACACCATCCACGCCCGGGAATGGGTGACCGAGGGCAGCCCCCGGGGGGTGGTGCAGATCGTCCACGGCGTGGCGGAACACATCGGGCGCTATGACCCCGTGGCCCGGTTCCTGGCCTCCCGGGGGTATCTGGTGTGCGGCGAGGACCACCTGGGCCACGGACTCACCGCCGGGGGCAAATTCGGCTACTTTGGGCTCAAAAACGGCTGGGACCTGGTGGCCCGGGACATCCGCCGTCTGCGGAAGCTGGAGGGGGAAAAACACCCCTCCCTGCCCTACGTGATTCTGGGCCACTCCATGGGCTCCTTCCTCACCCGGACCTACCTGATCCGCTGGCCGGGGACGGTGGACGCCGCCGTGCTGTCGGGCACGGGCCAGGAGTCCGCCGCCGCGGTGGCCTTTGGCAAAGCGCTGGCCGGGACGCTGTGCAAAACTCGCGGCCCGGACTATGTAAGCAAGACGGTGAACGACCTGTCCCTGGGGGCCTACAACAAGACCTTCAAGCCCAACCGTACCCCTTCCGACTGGTTATCCCGGGACGAGGCCCAGGTGGACATTGCCCTGGCCGACCCCCTGTGCAACTTCATGCCCACCGTGTCCATGTTCCGGGATATGATGGAGGGATTGCAGTTTATCGCGGACAGAGGCAACCTGGCCAAGATGAACAAGGACACCCCCGTCTATTTCCTCTCCGGCGGCAGCGACCCGGTGGGCGCTATGGGCAAGGGGGTGCGGAAGGTGGAGGAGATGTTCCGCTCCGCCGGGTGCAGGGACGTGACCGTCAAGCTCTACCCCGGAGGCCGCCACGAGATGTTCAACGAGATTAACCGTCAGGAGGTCTTTGACGACCTGCTTGCCTGGATTGAGCATAAGCTGACATGAGAAAAACCCGCCTTACGGCGGGTTTTTTTTAGGGTATGGAGCACCACAGTTTATGTAGTCACACAATCCGGCGGGCACCCACATAGGTCCGCACATAGTAGCTGGAATACAGATCGCTGATGATAACGCCCACAGAGGCGGTGGAGGCGTGGATAATCTGGCCGTTTCCGATGTACATGCCCACATGGGAGGCCCGCTTGCTGCCGCCCTCCTTGAACATGACCAGGTCGCCGGGCTGCAAATCCTCTTTGGCCACAGGCGTACCGTTGTCCAGCTGGGCGGAGGCGGTGCGGTTCAGGCTGTAGCCAAACTGCTTGTACACATAGCTGGTAAAGCCGGAACAGTCAAAGCCCTTGGGGCTGCTGCCGCCGTAGACATAGCGGCAGCCCAGAAACTGAAGGGCGTAGTCGGCAATCTCCTGGCCTTTGGTCGCCTCAGCGGGGTCCGCCTGGACCACATACTCCGCGCTGATATAGCCGGAGGCAATCTTGTACCAGTCGTTCTGGAGGCCCTGCGTCTCTATGGTCTTGCCGGTGTACAGCTGGTCTACCTTCTCATAGTCGGTACCGGGGCCGGAGCGGACATTCAGGGGACCCTTCACCACCCGCACATAGACAGGCTCAGACTCGGCGGCCAGAGGAACAGGGGTTTCCTCCTGCTCGCTCTCCGTCTCCAGCTTCATGTACTCGCTGGCGACGTAGCCGGTCAGCCCCTCGTAGGACACCTGATACCAGCCCTCCAGAATATCCAGCACCTCGACCTGTACGCCGTTATTCAGCTTTGTCACCAGTTTCCCCTCGTTGCTTGCCTCAGCCCGCATCCGGAGCTGGCTGTTCTTTGTCGTCACCGTGCCCGTAAGGGCAGAGGCGGGGGTGAGCATGGTGCTGACCAGCAGCATTACGGCGGTCATGCGGACTGCGGCACGATTCAAGTGCATATTGGCGTCCTCCTCAGCTTTATTCTTCTACTTGATAGACAGACGGTTTCTCTAAATTGTAATCAAACACGCGATATTTTGTAACCGCTTTGTTACCGTTAGGCCGGCAGGGCTGTTACTTTCCGGCCAAGGCCCGATCCAGCCAGACAGCGGCCACGTCCATAGCGGCATAGAGACTGTCCTTCTCGCTCTTTTTTACCACCCGGTCACGGCTTTTCAGGTCTGGGTCGGTGAGCTGGAGCTGAATGGACACTTTATCAGCCATTTTCAGGCCGTCTTGGTCCTTTGCGGACAGAATCTGGAGCATAATAATGTACTTCTCTGCCATGGTGCCGTAGTAAATCAAATTATCTTTCCGACGCAGGGGATGACCCTTATAGGAAAGAGGCAGCTTTTCGTTGGCCATTGGATTGCCTCCCTTTTCAGATTTGATGTGCTTTTGAAGTTGTAACCGAATTGTAACACATTTGTTACCTCTTGTCAAATAATTTCGGAAAATTTCTTTTCGTTTTTTTGGAGAAAAAATTTATCATATAAAATAAAAAAACCGGAACAGGCCTTGACAGCCTATTCCAGTTATGGTAGAATAAAATGCATTTATGCCCTTAGCTACAAAAAAGGGCACTGTTCCAAATTCACAGTCTCAGTTTATCACATCCCCGCCGGAATAGCAAGGGCAGGCGCCGGAAAAGCGTCCACGCATCCGTGTGTATAGTTTCTGTTTTTCTCGCTGAAATTGTGCATACTGACGGCATTTCCCTCCGCTTTCCCCCTATTTCGGCAAAAAATCAGGGAAGACCAACCGTGAATTCTGAAGAAAGCGAGTTGATTTTTTAGCATGGTCAGAGAAAGCATGGACGAACTCCGGGAACGGGTAGAAAAGCGCGCTCCCCAGATCATGTACGGCAAAACTCCCCGCCGGAGCTTTGCCCGCTACCAGGAGATCCTGGAGATGCCCAATCTGCTGGAGGTGCAGAAGACCTCCTACCAGTGGTTTTTAGACGTAGGTCTGAAAGAGGTATTTCAGGACGTGGGCTCTATCGTGGACTACGGCGGCAATCTGGAGCTGTCCTTTGTGGACTTCTCCATGGATGAAAAGCCCAAGTACGACGTAGAGGAGTGCAAGGCCCGGGACGCCACCTACGCTGCCCCCATCAAGGTAAAGGTGCAGCTGCGCAACACCCAGAACAACCAGATCAACGAGCAGGAAATTTTTATGGGGGACTTCCCCATTATGACCAACTCGGGCACCTTTGTTATCAACGGGGCCGAGCGGGTCATCGTCTCCCAGATCGTCCGCTCCCCCGGCATGTACTACACCCGGGAGGTGGACAAGGCGGACAACAAGACCTACGCCACCACCGTCATCCCCGGCCGGGGCGCCTGGCTGGAGTATGAGACCGACCTGAGCGACGTGTTCTATGTCCGCATCGACAAGAACCGCAAGCT
>JAAWLY010000053.1 GCA_022798155.1 Lawsonibacter sp.
GCGGATCAGGTGGGGCTGGGCCTTTTTGGACCAGGAGAACTCGTCCACCGCCAGATAGACCTCGAAGCCCAGGTCCCGGATGGCGTGGACGATCCCCTTGTGGGAGAGGGTAAAGGGGTCGAAGGTGCCGGGGAAGAAGGCCACCTTCCGGGGCTTTTCAAAAGCGAAGGGGCCGTGGTCCAGCCGGCGCAGAGCGATAAAGCGGTTGATATGGGCCAGGGCGGCGGCCCGGTAAAACAGGGTCAGCCCGTCTTGACGGGGGGACTCCCGGGTGAGAAAGAGCAGCTTCCGGTAGCACAGGGCGAACAGCCGGGCCTTCTCCTCCATGTCCAGGATGGAGCTGTCGAAGAGGAGCTTGCCGGTGACCAGAAGGGCCTCCTGGCGCACCGCCTCCCGGTAGTGGGCCAGACCCTGGAGCAGCAGGCCCAGCAGCTCCCGCCGGCGGTGCTCATAGGTCTCCGGCTTTTCAGAGAAGCGCTGCTGATAGGCGGGGTAGTGCTGGAGAAGGACGGCAATGGTGTTCAGCGCCCCGGCCACGGCCGAGTCGTTGGGGGAGCCCAGCAGGCCCTTCAGCCACAGCACCTGTTCGTCCAGCTCGCTGGGGTGGAGGTAGAGGGCGGCCTCTCCCAGGTATTGGGGGATGTATTTGGAGATCTCATATTGGCCCATTTCCAGGCCCTTGCCCAGCTCCACCACCACCTCGTTGCGCTGGTCCCGGCGCAGCACAGACAGGGTGCGCACCAGGGCGGAGCCGGCGGTGTGCCGGACCACCACCCGCTCCGACACCTTGACCAGGTTGGAGAAGTGGGTGGCGATGTGGAGAATATGGCCCTTCATGCCGTGCTCCACCTGGTCCCGGAGCAGCTCAACCCCGGCCACCTTTACCACCCAGTGGGTGGCGGTTTTCAGATTGTCCAGAAAGACCTCGCTGGTGATATCGGTGTGGTACAGGGTTTGCTCCAGGGCGGACACATCCCGGCCCGCCCGGCGAAGGATGCGGCATTTCAAAAAGACGGTGGTCAGCTGCCGGGAGGGGGTGTCCTCCACGATTTGGGCGATGCGCTCCATCTGGGGGTGGCTGCGGGGGATGTTGCGCACCGTCTCCCGGAGGAACTGCAGGGCGGCGGTGACCAGGCGGGGGTCGTCCAGAACGGTAAAGTGGGCGGCAAAATTCACCAGCTTGTCCCGGGTGTCCTCCCCGTAGTACTGGGGGGGCAGGTAGCGGGCGGCGTCCAGCAGGGTGAAAGCGGTGTCGGCGTCGGTACGGGCGGGGTCGTGGTAGTAGCTGAGCAGCACATCCAAAAACCGGGGGATATCCCCAGGCCGGGCGTGGTGGAGCATAGACTCCACCACCAGCTTCAGGGTGTAGCTGATGTGGGAGCGCTGCTGGGGGGTGGTCTTATGGTCGGGGAAGATAATCATATCCAGATACTGGCTCCACAGGGTAAAGGGCACCTCCTCCGCCGGGTCGTTTTCAGCGTCGGCGGGAATCTCCTTGCGGTAGACCAGGTGGAAGCGGGCGATGATCTGGCCGATGAGGGCGCCGGCCTGGCGGCGGATGTCGCCCTCACGGTGCATCAGCAGCTCATAGAGGAAGCTCAGGGCCTGGGTCTTCTGCCGGACGGACAGGTAGGTGAAGTACTCCTCAAAGACGTTGAGGTAGGCCCGCAGCTGCTGCCAGCTCTTGGCGGAGCGGGCGGACTCGATGATGTTGCCGAACTTCTGCTCGTTGGACAGCATGTGCATCAGCTTCAGGCTGTGCTCCACCGACAGGAGAATCAGGCCGTCCAGAGTCTCGTCGGGACTCATAAGGGCGGGGTCCTTGTGGGGGACGGGGGTCTGGCGCTTGCCGGTCAGGCCCACATCCACCCCCAAATGGCGCATGTAGTCCTCAAAATCGTGGAGCTTGCCGTATACAAACTCATACCGGCGGCGCTTTTTCCGGTCCACGTTGTCCAGCTTGGACAAAATCACCTGGAAGGACTCGTCCAGGGGGTAGAGGACCACAATCTCGTTGCCGTCTTTGTCCCGCTCCGATTTGGAACGGAAGTCGGCGTAGATGAGCAGCAGGGACTCCACCGACAGCGACTCCAGCTCCAGGTCCCAGGTGGAGTGGTTGGAGGCGATGTGGCTGATGTCGTCCATCTTCCGCTCCAGCAGCCACTGGTCGGTGTAATAGTAGTGGAGGTAGGGCACCCGTTCCCCGGGCCGGCAGCCGAACTTGCCCACATCGTGGGCGGCGGCGGCGCCGGAGATCAGGGCCAGGTCCACCTCCACCCCGGCCTGGGCCAGGCCCCGGGCGGCGGTCATGGCGATGTAGTGGACGCCGGCGATGTGGCTGAGCGTCTTGAAGGGAGTGTATTCCATCCCCAGGCGCATCAGCTCATAGAGGAACTCCCCCCGCCAGGCGGCCAGGAAGCGGCGGTATTCCCGGGCCTTGTCGCAGTTCTCATACTCCTCCTCGGTGAGAAACTGGAAGTCCAGCATAGGGTCGAAGGGCAGGGCGGAGCGCTCCCGGTCCAGCAGGGTCTGGAGCACAATCAGGTAGAACTGGGCCCCCGGGCCGCAGCGGTCCGCCTCGGGGGCAAAGCCGTTGTCCGGGAACATCAGGCGGCAGATGTATTGATAGGTAAAGGGTCCCCAGCCCTTTTCCGGGCTGTTGGGGCAGATTTTGTCCAGCAGGGGCCGGCACAGCTCCAGTACCCTGGCGCAGCTGATCCGCTCCCTGATGGGAAACATGGCCTCCAGCCCCTCGATCCAGCCGGGGGACTTCATCAGCTCCGCCACAGCCCGCCGGTGGGAGATGGTCCCTCCACCCCGGGCGGCCAGGGCCTCTAAAATGTCGTGGTTCAGCTGGCGAATCATTTTGTGCATACTGCCACCTCATCTCCCGCTCCGGACCTTGGGAGCGGCAAAATTTTCTCATGATAAGCATAGCACATTTTCCGGCGTTTGGAAAGAGAGAAAACGCGTTTGGCAGGGGCGTCCTATTGACGAACCCCCAGCCACGGCGGAGCCGTGACTACCCCCTTTTTCATTCAGTGCTTGCGGTTTTGGTCGAATGCTGATAGACTTACTGCGCTGTCCCCACCCAAACTGGCAGCAGGGAGGGGGTGGACATCATAGACACCATCTTGAACTTCTTAATGTCGGTTGGAGCAGGTATAGCCAGCCGCTATATTTGCAAGTGGCTTAACCGGCACCGAAAGGGACAGTAAGCACACCTCTGGCAAAAACGATTCCCGGAGAGTAGCCGCTCTCCGGGAATCGTTTCTTGGGGTGAACCATAGACACCACTTTTAACTTCTGCTGTGATTATACCACAGCCTATTTAATATATGCAAGAGGAAAATCGTTTTTCTTCGAGGTCCCCCTAAAAATTTCCTTGTAAATTGTCAAAGCTTGTGCTATAGTAGCATTACGAGGCAAAGAAAGGCAAGGCGCAGGGGTCTCGACCACCCCCGCGCCCCTATGCGGGAGTCAACCCTCCCACACAACAGCATTGCTGCGCCAGCCCTCATTATACTTGAATTCATTCTCCTTTTCAAGTATATCTTCGCGAAAGGGTTTGTGTCTGGATAAATGCGGTGTGGGGTTACACATATCCCGCACCGCTTTTGTTTGTCTCGGCGGGAACGCCTCCGGAGGGATGCTCTCCACCCTCCGGGGAGCCGAACCGCTGAGAAATACCAAAAACAGAGAGGAAGGATTTCATGAAAAAGAAGACCCTGTCCCTGATCCTGGCCCTGGTTATGTGCCTGGGGCTGACTGTTCCCGCCATGGCGGCAAACCCCGTCACCCTCACTGACGGCGGCTTGAGCGTAACCCTTTCCGATGTCCTGTTCGAGGAGGATGTCACCATCCACTTCAACGACTACGGCGAAGAACACGACGAAACGGTTCATATTTACCGCACCCCGGAAGTTGATAAATATGCAGTCGCAGCAACTAACAGCGGAAAAGCGGTTCAAAGTTATTCCTATGGGTATAACGCTTGGCAGCTGTCTCTGAAAGATGGGGTCTGGACGGCTGTGGACAGCACTGGTATCGGCGATGGAACCGATGGCAGTGATGGAGAAGTCTGGGCCTCTGGAGCCTCCTGGGATATTTTGGAGGCATTGGGCATGTCCATGAGCTATGACTCCGATGCGCTTTTCTATACCTCCGTACAGGTTAAGGACGGGGACCGGGAAGAATACGTTGGATTCTTCTGCGTGGGCGGCGATCAGCCTATGGCTGCCGACAAGCCTGCCGATCCCGACGCCCCCGCCTATCAGGTGAGCAACTGGGCCAAGGACCGGGTAGCGGTTGCGGTGGAGAAGGGCCTGGCCCCGGAGGGGCTGGGGAAGGACTACCGGGTGAACATCACCCGGGCCCAGTTCGCCGCTGTTGCTGTGAAGCTGTATGAGGCCATGGCCCCCAACGGCGAGAAGATCGCCCCCGCCGCAGAGAATCCCTTTACCGACACCGACGACCCCGACGTCCTCCGTGCGGCGGCTATGGGCTTTGTCGGCGGCGTAGGCGGCGGAAGGTTCGACCCCAACGCCCTGGTCACCCGGGAGCAGGCGGCGGTGATGCTCTCCAGCGTATACACCAAGCTGGGCGGCGAGATCCCCGTGGTGGAGGCCACCTCCTTCGCCGATGACGGCGACGTGGCCAGCTGGGCCCGGAACGCCGTGGCCTTTATGAACAGCAAGGAGATCATCACCGGCGTGGGCGACAACCGCTTCTCCCCCAAGGGGGACGCCAGCATTGAGCAGGCCCTGCTCATCGCCCTGAAAATGTGTGAAACCCTGAAGTAAACCAAAAGCGGCCGGTTTTTACCGGCCGCTTTTCAGTCGTCTTTCCAGTACCCGGCCCACCACCGCCCCCAGCAGCAAAATGTTGCCGCACAGGTAGAGCCACACCAGCAGGATAATCAGGGAGGCCAGCGAGCCATAGACCAGGGCGTATCGAGAGGACATGCCGATAAACCAGGAGAACACCGCCGACGCCGCCACCATGGCCAGCGCCGCCCCCAAAGAGGACAGCGCCACCACCGGCCGGCGTACAGCACCTTTTGGAGTCCCCGCCCGGTAGACGATAAGGACCAGCAGCAGCACAAAGCAGAACAGCAGCAGGTAGCGCATCCATCGCCAAAGCCCCGACAGGGCGGACAGGGGGAGCAGCTCGGCGATACGCCGGGGGAGGTGCTCCTCCAGCAGCCAAAAGAACCACTCGCCGGTGAAGATTACCACCACCGACAGGTAGATGGTAAGCAAAAACAGCACAGACAGCGCCACGCTGAGAATCACCCGGCGGACAACATGCACATGCTCCACCTGGTGGAGGCTGTCCAAGGTGGCCAGCAGGGTGCGCAGCCCCGCCGAGGCGGAGATGAGGATGGTAATCAGGCTGGCCAGCAGCAGCGCGTCGGACTGACTGCCCGACACATAGCCCAGATAGTCCGCCATCACCGCCAGTACCCCGGCGGGCAGAAGCTGGTCCAGCGACCGCAGCAGGTTTTCCAAATCCAGATGGAACAGGCCGATGAAGTAGTTGACGCACATCAGCACAGGGAACAGGGTGAGGATCAGGAAGTAGGACAGGGCCGCCGCCGACCGGGGCGCCCCCACCCGCATATAGGTCTCCACCGTCTCCGCCACAAAGGAGACCGGGGGAAAGGAGAGAATTTTTTTCACCGCAGCCGGCCCCCTTTTTTTAATGATACGAAAAAAGCCGCCTGTTTATTCAGACGGCTTTCCCTTCGCTCATGCTCAAGCCAGCTTGCTCAGCTTGACGGTCATTTTGCTCTTCTTGTTGGCGGCATTGTTGCGGTGCAGCAGACCCTTGGCAGCGGCCTGATCAACCGCCTTGACGGCCACCTTGTAAGCGGCATCGGCCTCGCTGCGGTTGCCTTCCGCCACTGCGGCTTCAAACTTCTTGATGTCGGTCTTCAGCGCGGACTTCGCGGCCTTGTTCTGCGCGGCCTTGGCCTGAGACACCAGAACGCGCTTCTTAGCAGACTTAATATTCGGCAAACCAAACACCTCCTCCGATTTTATCATGAATTTAGGTGACAATACACCCACGCAGATTTGTATTGTACCACCCTCTCCGGAAAAAATCAACTATTTTTTTCAAAAAATTTATGTTGTTTGGATAGTTTTTCAAAAGCCGCAAAAACTAGGCTGGATAAGAAATTTATTCCACAACATATTGCATAAGGAGGAAGCGCCATGCGGATACGGCGGACCGATCTGGCTCTGGAGGCCAGGGAGCTTTGGCAGGAGCGGACGGGAAGAGTGTCCGCCCTGCCGGGGGTGGAGGCCTGGGACAGTGAGCGGGAGGGGATTGCGGTGAACACCGTGCGGGTGCTGGACCAGCGGGGGGAGCAGGCCTTGGGCAAACCCCCGGGGAATTACGTCACCCTCACCCTGGAGGGGCTGGCCAGCCGGGAGGAGGGGATCTTCCGGCGCTCGGTCCAGGCGGTGGCGGCGGAAATGACAGAGCTGATCCGGGGCCTTCCGGAGGACGGCCTGGTGCTGGTGGCCGGACTGGGCAACCGGGCTATCACCCCCGACGCCATCGGCCCCAAAGTCCACCTGAATACCCTGGTAACCCGCCATCTGGTGCGCCAGATGCCCGAGCACTTTGGCGCGCTGCGTCCGGTGGCCTCGGTAGCAGCGGAGGTAATGGGGAATACCGGCATGGAGAGCGGCGAGCTGGTGCGGGCGGTGTGTGAAAAGCTGCGGCCCGCCTGCGTGGTGGCGGTGGATGCCCTGGCCTCCCGGTCGCTGAAGCGGCTGTGTAAAACGGTGCAGATCGCCGACACCGGCATCACCCCCGGCTCCGGGGTGGGCAACCACCGCATGGGCCTGACCCGGGATACTTTAGGCGTGCCCGTTATCGCCCTGGGGGTGCCCACCGTGGTAGACGGGGCCACCTTGGCCGCCGACCTGCTGGGCACCGACGATTTGCCCGACTTAAACCAGGGCCGGGACCTCCTTGTCACCCCCAAAGACATCGACAGCCAGGTGGACGACCTGGCCAAGGTCATCGGCTATGGGGTCAGCATGGCCCTCCAGCCGGGAATTTCCCTGGAGGAGCTGGAGCTGCTGCTGTCCTAGGATGTTTTGGAGAATATTTCAGGAAGAGGCTGGAAAGACTAGAGGAAAAGTCTGGACGCAAAGGATGTGAGCAAACATGGTAAAAGGTATCACCCGACAGGTGATTTTGGTAAAGTCCCCCGACCCCCGGCTGTTTGAGGAGGCCATCTTCATCGTCAAAGAGGAGGCTCTGGCCCGGGAAGGGGTCAGCGCGGACAAAGTGCTGCGGGAGGCCCGCCAGGCCGCCGACGGCTATATCAAGCAGGGCAAGGTGTGGAACCGGAGGCTGGAGCGCCTTCCGGCCCCTGTCTGGGGGGCGCTGGGGGCGGCGCTGGCCTCGGCGGGCTGGGCCGCATGGCTGTTTTTGTTGTGACCGATTTCCGGCGGGCGCATAGTATGGAGTGGGAGGGAACCAGCCTCCCTCCCCGGCGCTCCGGAGCGCCGCCACCAAGGACAAGAGGTTTTCTTCTTTTTCCTCCTTACAATATCGCGCTGGCAGCCCGGTGGGAAGTCCGCCGGGCCGCTTTGTTTTTGCCTGTATAAAAATTTGCTCCTTTGGGCAAGCTGGCAGTACGCCAAATGTTACGGAAAGGGTGGTTTTTGTGCAGATAAAGGACTTGATGAACCCCAGCGCGGTGACGGTGGAGCCGACCGCCTCCGCGGCCCTGGCCGCCCGGCTCATCAGCCGGCACAACGTGGGGGCGCTGCCGGTGTGTTCATCGGACCGCCGTCTGCGGGGGATGGTCACCGACCGGGACATTGTTCTGCGGTGCGTGGCCGCCGAGGAGGACCCGGCCCAGACCCCGGTGCGGGACATCATGACCCGCTCCTGTGCCACCGTCGCCCCCGGAGACGACTGCCGGGAGGCCACACGACTGATGGCCCAGCACCAGGTGCGCCGCCTGCCCGTGGTGGAGGGCGGCAAGCTGGTGGGGATGATCTCCCTGTCTGATCTGGCCCGCAGCGGCCGGTTCGATATGGAGGCCGCCCAGGCCCTGAGCGAGATTTCCGAAAATATCATTGTCCGCTGATTGGACAAAATCCCTCCTGTGCCCTATAATAGGTCCAGGAGGGATTTTTATGGAATTGGTCCCCATTGCCCACATCAGAAGCGATTTTTCTCAAAAATTCGGCATCCCCCGCCAGAGCGGCCTGGTGGAGGAGCTCACCGCCCTGGTTATCTTTGAGCCGGACTTCCGGAACCCCAGCGCCCTGCGGGGGATTGAGGGTTTCTCCCACCTCTGGTTGATCTGGGAGTTCTCCAAGGCCCGGGGCTGGTCCCCCACTGTCCGTCCGCCCCGGCTGGGGGGCAACCGGCGGCTGGGGGTGTTTGCCACCCGCTCTCCCTTCCGGCCCAACCCCATTGGCCTGTCCTGCGTCCGGCTGCTGGAGGTCCGCCAGGACCGGGCGCTGGGCCCCGTCCTCACTGTGGCTGGTGCCGACCTGATGGACGGCACCCCCATCTACGACATCAAGCCCTACCTGCCCTATGCCGACTGCAAGCCCGAGGCGGCGGGCGGCTTTGCCGCCGTGCCCAAGGGGGCCGACCTGGCGGTGGACTGCCCCCCCGGGTTGCTGTCCCGCGTCCCGGAGGACAAGCGCTCCGCCCTGCTGGCCGTGCTGGCCCAGGACCCCCGGCCCCAGTACCAGGACGACCCGGAGCGGGTGTACGGCATGGCCTTCGCTGGTCTGGAGGTCAAGTTCCGGGTGGCGGGGGACCGGCTGACTGTGATACAAATCCTCCCTCCCCCTGCTGGTAGCTGAAAAATTTCAAAAAACCTCTTGACCTTCCCCCTTGTGGAAGGTGTAGAGTGAGAGCGGAAAGGGGGGATGCCCCATGAAAATCAACGAGGTGGAGGCCCAGGTGGGCATCACCAAAAAGAACATTCGTTTTTATGAGGAGCAAGGTCTGCTCTCCCCCCGGCGGGACAGCGCCAACGGCTACCGGAACTACGGCGCGGCGGAGGTGGCCGTCCTGCGGCAGATCAAGCTGATGCGCAAGCTGGGCGTGCCCCTGGAGGAGATCCGCCGGATGCAGGCCGGGGGCACCGTGGCTGACGGGGTGCGCCGCCACCTGGTCACCCTGGAGCGGGAGCGGCGGAGCCTGGAGCAGTCCATCCAGCTGTGCCAGTCGCTGAAGGATAGGGAGGAGCGGCTGGATACCCTGGACGCGGCGGAGCTGCTGGAGGAGATGGAACGGCTGGAACAGAAGGGTACCACCTTCCGGGACAAGCAGAAGCAGGACGCAAAGCCTGTCCGGTACGTGGGGGCCGTTGTTATGGCACTGCTTACCACGGCCCTGATGGCCGCACTCATTGTGCTGATGGTGTGGGGCTTTACCTCAGACCCCGCCGACGCTCCGCCCCTGGCCCTGCTGGTGGTACTGATGGCCATTCCGGGGGTAATTATTCTGGGGGTGCTGCTGGCCCTGTTCCAGCGGATTAAGGAAATCCAGAAAGGAGAAGAGGACGATGCGAAAAGCTATTAGCCCTGCCGCTCTGGCCGGAGCGGTGCTCATTACCATTTTGACCGGCGGGCTGCTGCTCCTTCCCCTGGGACTGGCGTTTTTCTGGACCCTGGTCCAGAGGCGGGAGGAAATTCGGAGGGGGGAGCTGGACGATGCGAAACAATTCTGAGGGAAAAGGACACGGCCTGCTGGGCGGCGTGATTGTAACGGTGCTGGTGGTGGTGGCCGTCCTGCTGATTCTGGCCGCTCTGTTCCAGGCCTTCGGCCCAATGCTTCCCTTTCCGGGGGAGCTGGGTGCGGCCTTCGGGCTAATCCTGCTCTACGCCGTGGTGATTCTGGCCGTGGGAATCGGCGTGGTTGTGGCGCTGATCCAGCGGTGGAAGGAGATTAAGGGAGGAGAAGAGGATGAGGCCAAAAAGTATTAACCGCCGGGAGGAAAAGCGGTCGGCGGTGCGGTCGGTGGTGCTCAATACCCTGTTCCAGCTGACGACGGTGGCCGCGCTGCTCTGTCTGCGAACCATGGGCCCGCCGGGCTGGCTGAGTGGGCTGATGCTCTTTCTGGCTATTGCCGATGTGATTACCATTCCCTTCACCTTCGCCGCCCTGTGGCAGCGGGTGCGGGAGATTGAAAAGGGGGAGTTGGATGAGGCCCGGAAGTACTAGGGAGAAACGGGAGGCGGTCATTGGAATTGCGCTGTTTGGCCTGCTCCAGCTGGCCTGTGTGGTGGGTTTTTGGGCCTTGTGCCTGATCCCCGACCTGCCCCAATGGCTGTTTATCCTGTTTTTTGCCTTCGGCGCCTTTTGCGCCGCCCTGATGGCCCCCGCCCTGTGGGCGCTGAGAAAACGATTCCAGGAGATCGACGCTCTGGAAAATATCAACACTGTGACACTGTATAAGGAGGAAAAAATTATGCTGCTGGTAAACATCGACTACATCCCCGGGAAGGAATTTGAGGTGCTGGGTATGGCCAAGGGCACCGTGGTCCAGTCCAAGAACTTTGGCAAGGACTTTATGGCCGGCATGAAGACTCTGGTGGGCGGCGAGATCACCGGCTACACCGAGATGCTCAACGAGGCCCGTCAGATTGCCGTCAAGCGGATGGTGGACGAGGCCGAGGCCCTGGGAGCGGACGCCGTCATCAATATCCGCTACGGCTCTTCCGCCCTGATGCAGGGGGCCGCGGAGGTAATTGCCTACGGTACGGCTGTGCGGTTTAAATAAAATTGCAGGGGCGGGTATTACCCGCCCTTGTATTCTGTTGACACGCCTCTCTGCCGGGGTTATAATGCGCTCAGTACTCTCAAAAAAATAAAAACAGGAGCTGATTGGCCATGTTTGGATTATTTGGAAAGAAAGAAGCGAAGACCCCGGAGGAGCGGCTGACCGACCTCCAGAGGAAAAAGGACTGGGCCGGACTGGCCAGGGTCTATTACGAGATGGGGGCCTCCGCCATGGACGGGGGCGATTTAAACCACGCTCAGCTGTGGCTCCACCGGGCGGACACCATCTACAGCGCCGACGACGCCACCTGCGATAAGGTGGGCGAGAAGCTCATTGACGACTGCTTTGAGCGCATCGGGACCCTGGAGGAGGCTGAGCTGCTTTACAACACCGTTCCCGCCGAGATCGAGGCCAAGGCCGGGGAACTGAGCGATGTTCAGGTGCGTATCTGGGGGATGCTGTCTATGGCCCGGCTGGTGAAGCTGGGAGAGCGGCTGGCTGAGCTCCCCGGCTGCGAGGTGCTGGGGGAGCTGGGCTGGGCGGTAGATATGATGTTCCAGTCTACCCAGGAGGCGCCGTCCCAGGAGGAGTACCAGCGCCTTATGGACGTGTGCAACCGCCTCTACGAGCTGGGGGATACCCCCGCCTTCTACGCCGGCGGCCAGATCGACGCGCCCGGTGGGGCCCCTTTCCAGGTCTTCGACCTGAGCGGCATGTCGGTTCTTTTGGAGCTGAACGGCTATCTGGATAACCATCTACGGCTGCTGGCCGCCCTGAGCCAGGGGGCGGAGGAGCTGCCCGCCGCCGAGAGCGGCGTGGTGGCCTGTGCCCTGCTGCCCGACTACTACGTGCGCACCGGCGCGGCCCGGCTGGAGGAGGCCCCCCGGATCAAAGCGGAGCTGGAGCGCATCTGGAGCGACTTCGCTGCCGTCCGGGACCATCTTCCCCTGGAGGAGATCGGAAGAAGGCTTGAGGAATACAAGAAGCTGGATATTTTGGCATAACGCGCAGGAGCCCCGGCCGCTGGCCGGGGCTCCTGCTGTATCAGCTCTCCCCTGTTTGGGAGAAATTCATGGCATGGTGGTGGTAAAGGGGTCGTCCGGGTGGAGCTCCAGGGTCATGTCCCAGGCAGAGGAAACAAAAAGGCCGCCTGTATAAAACGGGCGGCCTTTTATAAGCGTTTTCAGGGCAGATAGGGGGTAAAATCGCCGGCCACGAGGAAAAGAGATGCACCAGCAAACCACCACATGGTGACTGCTATAAACACAGAATACTTTTGGGGGTCATATCCGGCTGCCTGGGCAAACATTGCGGCAAATTTATTGGTCCTGACAAACCAAAAATAGCAGCCCAACACAAGAAAAAGCACGAGCGGTCCCAATACTCCCTACCCCCATTTGCTTATGAATTCAAGACCATCCTTTAACAGTAAACGCACTATAGGAGAACATTTCGTTATGGAACCATATTGCTAACGCCTGTGCTTTCCAATCGCTGGGCAAATAGCCTTCATAATATGTTTTCCGATTAAATTGGGTATTTACTACATCCCAAATATAATATTTATGGCCCATTACTGTTTTTTGGTGTGCCGAAAAAGTTGTATCTTCTAGGTTCCAAACATAATCAGGCTTTTTGCAAGATACTGTGCCAGTATATTTATCTTTAGCTTTATTATAATGCAAAAGAATGTTTTTGTAAATTGTGAATAATAAATCTAAAAAGCTAATTTTTTATAAAATCAAACAAGCAAAAGCCGCTTTCGTAAGAGCATGCTTAGATCTATCTGTGGTACAGCTTATTGGTCTGATACTTGGGCTCACAGGTGAGCTGGAGGCCCAGCTTTTTATAGGTGTTGGCGTCCGCCGGGGAGAGGATCACCGAGCAGTGGGCCTGGCAGCCCTTCAGGCCGGCCAGGTGCTCCAGGGCTCGGGCGGCCTTGGGCTCGGCGCTGGCGGAGGAGGCCAGGGCGATGAGCACCTCGTCGCTGTGGAGCCGGGGGTTGGCGGAGCCCAGGTACTTCACCTTAACGGTCTGGATGGGCTCGATGGCGGACTGGGCGATGAGGTGGACGCCGTGCCCCCCCGCCCCGGACAGGTGTTTCAGAGCGTTGAGCAGGGCGGCGGCGGAGCAGCCCATGAGCTCGGAGGTCTTGCCGTTGACCAAGGTGCCGTCGGGGAGCTGAATGGCCATAGCAGGTTCGCCGGTGGCCTCGGCCAGCTGGTTGGCCCGGGCCACCACAGGGCGGATCTCCGGGGTGACCCCGGCCTGCTGCATCAGCAGCTCCAGCCTATATACCGCCGAGTCTGCCCCCTTGCCCTGGCGGCGCTCGCACAGGGCGTCGTAATACCGGCGGACAATCTCCTGCCGGGCCGCCTCCTGGCAGGCCTCGTCGTCAAAGATGCAGTTGCCCGCCATATTCACCCCCATGTCGGTGGGGGACTGGTAAGGGCACTTGCCGGTAATCTTCTCGAACATGGCCGCCAGCACGGGGAAGACCTCCACGTCCCGGTTGTAGTTCACCGTGGTCTCGCCGTAGGCCTGGAGGTGGAAGGGGTCGATCATGTTCACGTCGTCCAGGTCGGCGGTGGCCGCC
>JAAWLY010000054.1 GCA_022798155.1 Lawsonibacter sp.
TTATAATCGCAGGAAGGGCCCTTCCTATCCTTTGCGGAGCAAAGGATAGGAAGGGCCCTTCCTGCGATTATAATAGCACACGCAAACAGAAAATGCAACCCGTTTTACAGCTCCACGGCGGTATCGGTGGCAAAAAACCACAGCACCTGCCGGTTCACCGGTTTACCCAGGATGGCGGACAGGGCCTGACTGTAAGCGGCCAACTGGGAGCGGTACTCCTCCGCCCTGGCCTGTTCTCCCCCGGGAGAAATCCGGTCGCTTTTAAAGTCCACCACAGTGACGGCCTTCCCCTCCTCAAACCAGGCGTCGATGACCCCCTGGAGAAGGAGCTCCTCCCCTTTTCCCTCTGGAAAGTAGTCCAGCGCAGACACCAGAACGGAGAATTTAAACTCCCGGCGGCACTTATCCCCGGCGGCGGCCATAGCCGCCCCCAGAGGGCTGTTCAAAAAGGCGGCCAGCCGCTCCGGCTCCACAGCCTGGCGCTGAAGCGGAGTGAGAAAGCCCCGCTCCGCCAGCCGGTCCAGCTCCTCCCCCACCTCCTGGGGGGTGCGGCCCGGGCCCAGGGCCAGGTACTGCATGGCCGCATGGAGGGCGGTCCCCCGCTGGGCGGGGGTCAGGCCTCGTTCCTCCGCGATGAAGTTTGGGCGGGTGATGGGCTGGCCTGTCCGGGGTGGCGTGACGGCCTCCTCGGCGGCCTCCTGATCCAGCGCCCTGCCCTTGATCTGGGTGGCGGTGAGTTTAGAGGGCAGATTGGCGGCGGCTAAATGGGGATAAGTCCAGCTGAGACGGGCGGCCAGGTCCTCGGAGGGCTCCTCCAGCTCAGGCAGATTGGTGTAATGGCCTTCCACTTTACGTTCCTCTCCCAGTGCGGCTCCGTCCACCCAGCGGATGTCCCAGGCGGGCCCCAGCCCCACCGCTGTCTGCTCCGGTAAACCGGCCAGTGCCCGGAGGGCCTCCCCCTCCGGCCGGGTGAGGGCGTGGAGCAGCACCCAGGCCCCGGTACTCTGCTGCCGCTCCAGCGTCTGGGGGGCAATGGGCAGCCCCTGGCCAATTCGAGCCAGGTCGTCCAGCCCGCCGGACAGGGTCAGTGTGAGGATCAGCTTCTCCCGGGCCCGGGTCATGGCCACATAGAGCAAACGCAGCTCCTCCGCCAGCCGCTCCCGCTCCAGCTGCCGGGCCACCGCTAGACGGGCCAGGGTGGGATACTCCACCATCCGCTCCCGCTCCAGTCCCTTGGGTCCTACCCCCAGCTCCGGATGGAACAGGACGGGCTGTTTCAGGTCCTCCCGGTTAATCTGCCGGGTCAGGCCGCATACCAGCACCACCGGTTTCTCCAATCCTTTGGAGCGGTGGATGGACAGGATGGACACCCCCTCACCTTCCCCCCGGCCGCCGGAGGCGGCTCCCAGCTTGGAACCGGCATTTTTCAGCCGGTTCAGCCGCAGGAGGAACTGGAACAGGGTACGGCATCCGCTGTCCTCCATCTGCCCGGCCAGCGCATAAAGGGACAGAAGATTGCTCTGCCGCTCTCCGCCCCCCTCCATGGCGCCAAAGACGCCCAACAGATTGGTCTTTTCAAAGATATGCCATATGAGCTGGCGGCAGGTGCGGTCCCCCGCCCGATCACGCAGCTGCTCCAGCTGGTCCAGAAAGTTCTGGCACTCCTGGTCCCCGTTTTGGGCGGCATGGACCAGCGCACTGTAAAAGTCCCCGTCGGCCTCCGCCCGGAGCAGGGCCAGCTTGTCCCCGGAAAAACCATACACCGGAGAGCGCAGGGCGGCAATCAGGGCTATATCCTGCCGGGGGTTGTCCACAATCTGGAGGATAGACAGAGCCACATTGACCTCAGTGGTGGCGAAAAAGTCCTCTCCGCCGTCTGCGGTCCAGGGGATGCCCTCCTCATTCAGGGCTCGGAGGTAGTGGTGGAGCACTGGGCCGGGGCTGCGCAGGAGCAGCATCACATCAGAGGGGCGCACCGGGCGCAGGGCCTCCCCCTCTTCAACCATCAGCGGTTCCTCCAGCAGTTCCCGGACCCGCCGGGCGGCAAAGCGGGCCTCCAGAAGGTTTTTGTCCTCCTTCTCTCCCTCATGCTCCCCCAGAAAGGACAGGTCGATGGCGTTCAGCTCCAGGGCATAGGGGTCGGCTCCCTCCCCTCTGTCTGGACACAAAAACGGTTTCCCCGGCACCAGGGCCTGGTCGTCGGTGTAGTCCAGCTCGCCAAATTCAGTTGACATAATGCTCCGGAACAGGTCGTTGCACCCCTCCAGCACCTGGGACCGGGAGCGGAAATTGCAGGACAGCACCCGCTTTCGCGGCTCACCATCTTCCGCACGGTCCCCGTCGGCAAAATCCCGGTACTTGCGCAAAAAGATGGTGGGGTCGGCCAGCCGGAAGCGGTAGATGGACTGCTTCACGTCGCCAACCTGAAACAGCTTCCGGCCTCCGCTGGAAATGGCATCAAAAATAGCGTTCTGCACCTGGTTGGTGTCCTGATACTCATCTACCAGCACTTCATCGTACCGGGCGGAACAGAACCAGGCCAGCTCAGAGGGGCTTCCATCCCTGTTGGTAAGCAGCTTTACCGCAAAATGTTCCAGGTCGGAAAAATCTACCAGACCTCGGCGGGTTTTTTCCCGGGAAAAAGCCTCCTGCAGGTCCAGCACCAGGTCCATCAGTGCCTGAACCGCCGGCCTGGACAGAGCCAGTTCCTCCATCTGGGCGGCGGTATCCCCGGAAAAGGGATTCGCCGCCTGTGCCATCAGCTCCTTGCACTGGTCCCGGATCACCTTCATCTGATTTCCCGCCTGGGCCGCCCGCTCCTCCTCCATGGGACTGAGCACACTCTTCCGTTTCCGCTTCCGTCCGGCGGCGGGAAAGGGGATGGGCAGACAGCGGCAGGCTCCGTCCCAAGTGGTCTCCAGCAGCAGGGCTTCCAGCCCTTCCAGGGTGGCGGAAATGGATGGCGCGTAGTTTTGGGAGAGCAGTTCGTCCGTCTCTGCCAGCACCAGCGCCTGCCCCATCCGGGCGGCACAGAACCGGGCCTGGCGCCGGGCGTCCTCCAGCAGCAGCGCCCCCCAGGCGGTCTGGGACAGGTCAGACACCCCCTCCAGCGCCCAGCGTTCCCGCTCCTCCCGCAGCCAGCGGGCGGGATCCGGATGGCTCTGCACCCGGGTAAAGATATCTGTGGCAATCTGGGCCAGCCGGCTGTCATCCCGGCCGGAGGACAGGGTGTCCACCAACTGGGCAAAGGGGCTGTCCTGGGTCAGGTTCTCATACCGCTGATCCAGTACGTCCTCCAGGGCCTGGGCCAGCAGCACCCGGCCCTCCCCCTCGTCACACAGGCGGAAATCCGGGTCCAGGTCCAGCAGATGGCCATTTTCCCGCAGGAGGGCGGCACAGAAGGAGTGGATCGTGGAGATATTTGCCCGGTAAACCAGAGTAGTCTGGCGGCGGAGATGGCGGTCGTTGGGCGTCTGCGCCAGCCGGTCAGACAGCTCCTGGGCAATTCTCCCCCGCAGCTCGGCGGCGGCGGCCTTGGTGTAGGTAATCACCAAAAAGCGGTCAATGTCGATCCCCTCGGATGTCACCCGGTCCAGCAGCCGCTCCACCAGCACCCGGGTCTTGCCCGAGCCGGCTGCCGCCGACACCAGCAGTTCCCCGCCCCGGTCGTCTACAATATTCCGTTGTTCTTCTGTCAGGGGGAAAGGCATGGGGAAACACTCCTCTCACGTCATGTGGCGCACGGGCTCCGCCTCCACAAATTACTCCGTCAACACGCTTAAATACTTCTCGATGCGGATGCCGTTGTTCCGCTCCACTACATCCTGTTCCATAAAAATCAGCTGTTCCAGCAGGTCCACCGCCCGCTTCACCGCCTGGGGCAGCGATCTCCCTTTCAGCAGCTCACCGGTGAACAGAGAGGTGAAAATGTCGCCGGTGCCCGGGAAATGGGCCTTGATAAAGCGGTATGGGACGGTAAAATACTCCCCGGTTTTGCCGTCAAAGCCCCAGACCACGTACCGGCCTCTCTCCTTTTCCCGGCCGCTGGTGATTACCGCCGATTTGGGACCGCAGGCCAGCAGGCCGTCCAGCACCCGGCGGGCCTCTTCATCCGTAAGAAACTCCTCCCCCAGGGATTGCCCGGAGAGAAACTCCGCCTCGGTCAGGTTAGGGACAATCACATCCGAGCCCCGGATAAACCGGCGCATATTGTCCACCGTCTCCTGGGTGGAGCCGTTATACAGCTTTCCGCCGTCCCCCATGATGGGGTCGGTGACCACCAGGAAGCCCTCCTTCCGCTGGCTGTCAATCAAATCTCGGAGCAGGTCCACCTGGTCCGCCGAGGCCAAAAAACCGGTGGTCATACAGTCAAACTGGAACCCCAGCTCTTTCCAGACCTGGACGGTCTGCTTCATATAGGCTGTGGTGTCCAGGACAGAAAATCTGCCATAGTCGAAATTGTTGGACACCAGGGCGGTGGGCAGATTGTAGACGCTGTGGCCCATGTTGGACAAGATGGGCAGCATCCCCGCCAGGCCCATCTTGCCGTAGCCGGGCATGTCGCCGATGATGAGGATATTCTTGCTGCTTTCCATAAAAAGACCTTCTTTACAACTCTAAAAATTTCAAAACAACCGGGTTAAACGCCTGCCAGTTCCGTCGGGCCACAAAGTGGTCGCCGGGGAGGATAGCCAGCTGGCTGTTTGGGATGGAGCTGGCTATCAGCCGGCTGTGGCGCTCCCGGATCATATCCCTCTCCCCTGCCACCACCAGGGTGGGCATGGTCAGGGCGGACAGAGACTCCGGTTTGATGTGGGGCTGGGTGGTCATCAGGTCCAGAAGCTCCCACTTGGGCTGGGCCTTCTTGTCCAGGCGGCGGATAACCTGAAGCAGCCCCCAGCCCAGAACGATAGGGACCTGGGTGGACAGCTTCACCCCGGCGGGGTACAAATCGGCCCCGTTCAGCACCAACTTTTCCACATACTCCGGGTACTGCAAGGCAAACAGCAGGGCGATGTTAGCCCCGTCAGAGAAGCCCAACAGGTGGCAGCGCCTGATCTCCCTGCTGTCCAGGAACCCCTTCAGGTCCTGGGCAAACTGCTCCAGGGTGAAGGGGGCCGTCCCTCGGGGGGAGCTGCCGTGCCCCCGGGTGTCCAGGGCAATCACCTGGTATTGCTCAGAAAAAGGCCCCATCTGGCGCTTGAAGTAGGTGTTGTCCTCCCCGTTACCGTGGAGCATCACCAGGGGAAACCCCTGCCCGGCAATGGTATAATTGAGTTGAATGTCCATATGTCATTCTCCCTCCACCTGCTCCCAAAATTCCTCCGCGCTTACATAGGGCAGCCAGCGCTTGCAGTCGCCCCCCCGGCCAGGCTCAAAGTGGCAGGCGGCGGCGTAGTCGCAAAAGCGGCAGGCGTTTTTCTCCGGGCCCCGCCAGAAGGGGTCGGCGGCAATGCTCCCTGACGCCAGCTCCCGGCAGATGTCCTCCAGCACCAGCTGGATATGCCGGCCCAGCTTACCCAGCTGCTCGGCGGAGGCCAGCGCCTCGCCGGAAATTTCCCCTGTGGACTTGCTTACCTTCAGCGGAAGGAAGCGATATCCGCCCTCTTCGCGGGCCTCCATAGCATCCAACACATTCGGGTCGTTCACCACTAGCCCGCGGCGGGTCAGCTCCTTGTCCACTTTTCTCTGCAGTTCCTCGTCGCTCATGGCCCGGCTGCCTCGGATTACCGCCTCCCGGGCGGGGAGATACAGTACTCCGTCCCCCTCCACTGGCAGTCCGTAGAGTGCCTGGCCCTTCTCCTCCAGCGTGAAGAGGTAGAGCAGCATCTGCAATCCCAGCCCGTTCCACACCTCAGTCAGGTCAAAGGTCTTTCGGCCCGTTTTGTAGTCTACCACACGGAGATGCAGCCTGCCGTCATCCACCCAGCCGTCCACCCGGTCCACAAAGCCGGTAACGCTGATGGTAACGCCGTCGTATGTCAGTTCCACCGGAGGCAGAGCGGGCTTTTCACCGTCCTGCCCCCTGCCAAAACCCAGCTCAAAGGAGATGGGCTTGAACTTAGAACTCATCAGCTCCTCGGCCACGTTGTCCACCACCGCCTGGACGGTGCGGAGCAGCCGACGGAACAGATACTGAAACCGAGGGCTCTGTCCCTCCAGGCCCCCCAGCTCTTCCGCCACATAGCGCTTTACTGCCTCACGGGTCAGCCTGTGCAGCCGCTTTTTCCGCTCCTCCTCCGCCATACCGGGAATGGCGGTCTGGGCAAATATGGGGTCCTGGAGAACATGCTCCAGCACATAGTGGACAAAGGTGCCGTATTCAGGGGCTGTAAAGCCAGCAGGTTTGCGGGGTTCCGCCGCCAGGCCGTAGCGCATGAAGTAGGAGAAATGGCAGGATTTGTACTTGTCCATTCGAGAGGCGGACATGGCCACCCGTCTGCCATACAGCCGGTCCACCGCCTGACGGGACAGCCTTCCCCGCTCCCAGGCGGCGGCCCGGTCCAGCCGGGCCACCTGCTCCCCAAACCCAGGGAGCTGTTCCAGGGCCCGCCGGGCGCTTTTGCTCCGCCCCGCCTGTTCCAGGGCGGGGAGCAGGGCCTCCAGGCGGAAGGAGCCCTTTAAATCCTCCTCCCGCACTGGCTTTAAATCAGAAAACAGCAGCCTGAGCCGGCCCACCAAAAAACTGGGGCGGCACTCCTCGCCCTCCGGCCCCTGGACGGGCCAACTGACCACCAGCCTTTGGCTGGGCTGAGCACAGATCTGATAGATGGTGGTCATCTCCCGGTAAAGCAGCTCCCGCTGGGACTGAGCCAGTTCCAGGCCGTAACCGGCCAGCAGTGCCCGGTCGTCATCAGAGAGCAGTCCGGGGGATGTCCCTGCCTGGGGCAGAGAGGCGTCGTCCGCCCCCAGGAGAAAGAGCGCCTTCACCCGGCGGCCGGTCTGTCTGGTGGTCTCTCCCGCCGTCACCCGGTCCAGGGAGACGGGGATAGTGCCCACGTCGTACTGAGACAGCACCAGCCGGAACAGCAGAGAAAATTCCTCCAGCTCCATAGGGGCCTCCCCCAGCAGACGGGCGCACTGCTCCAGACCGCCGCACAGGATATCCCACAACTGGCGGTACTCCTCCGCCAGGGCGGGGTCTCCCCGCTGAGCCAGGGCGTCCACCCGCTCCTCCAGCCGCTTGGGCAGGCCGATCTCCTCCAGAAAACTGTAAAGGGAAATTGCTTGTCCCCTTCCTGTTTTATCCTTATTCTTCCGCAATGCTTCCAGAGGGGCGGTCACCCGCCGCCGGGCAGACTCCACCCGGGCCAGCAGAGCCCGGTCCTCCTCCGTCCAGCTCACGCCGTAGCCCTTGGGGTGCCAGGGCCAGTCCTTGCCCTGAGTCCAGCGGCTCCCCCGGACGTCCCACTTCAAAACGTAGTTCTCCAGCAGGTCAATGTCCTCTTGAGGCAGGTCAGTAAGGCCGGTTTTTAAGTAGCGGAAAACGTCGTCATACCGATATCCCCCCGCCGTGGTTTCCAGGGCAGCGGTGACCAGGGCCAGCACCGGCTTTTCTAAAATATCCGTCATGACGGAGGAGAACACCGGCACCCCATACCGGCCAAAGACCGACTCCACCAGATCCCGGTAGACTCCATAATTGCGGGCCACCACGCCAATGTCCCGAAAGCGGTACCCCTCCTCCCGGACCAGGCGCAGAATGCGGGCGGAGGTCCACTCCACCTCGCCGCGGGGGTTGGAGGCCTGAAACAGCTCTACAGCGCCATCACAACAGATTGGGGTCACGCTGTACTCTCCAAACAGAGTCTTTTCCAGATGGACCAGCGGCTCCGCCTTTCCGGCGTGGCTAGTGGCAAGGCGTTCTACTTCACAGGTATTTCCCGCCTCCCGGGCCAGCTGCAGCAGCTTGTTGGCGGTGCGCCAGGCTGGGGAAAAGACGCTCTCCCCATCCTCCTCCAAGCGGCCGCAGGTGAGGGCCACCGTCATAGAGTGTCCCTGGTCCAGGAGGATGGACAGCAGTTGGCTCTGCTGGGGGGTAAAATCGGTAAAGCCGTCCAGCCAGAAGTCCATTCCCTCCCCCCAGCGGCTCTCCCGCAGCTTGTCCGCCGCCCGGGTCAGCCGGTCTCGGGGGTCCAGGGCAATCTGGTTGGTCAGCGCCTGATACTCCCCAAAAATAAGCCCCAGATCCTGGAGCTTATCCCCCTCCGGCCCTGAAGACTCCTGCCCCGCCCGGATCAGCAGCTCCGGCGGGACACAGCAGCTTTTCAGCTCGTCCGCCGTGGCCAGCAGGGAGGTGAGGAAGGCGGGCCGCTTGGAGGGCCGGCCGTAGACCTTCAGCCCTGGGGCCGCCTTCTGCACCGCCCGGTACATCAGCAGCAGCCGGCCGCCGCCATCCAGCTCTTCCTCCCCCAGACCGCCGGCCTTTTGGAAAATACGGTTGGCCAAGCGGCTGAAAGACAGCACCTCCGCCCGCAGGTTGATCTGAGGGCTACCTATAGCGCACAGCGCCCGCTCCGTCTCGTGGGACTGCTGTTCGGGCACCAGCAGCACCTGGAGACGCCCCTCCCCCGCCTGAGACAGGCGGTTCAGTACCGCTGTGGTCTTTCCGGACCCGGCCCGGCCCAAGAGCAGCTTGAACATGTGGTTTCCCTCCTCTTTGCCCCACAAAAAAGCGGGCCGTGCCGGTTTTTGGCACGGCCCGCGGGGACGGCATTAGTTGGGGCTGATGGTGTAGTTGGGGGCTTCCTTGGTAATGTAGATGTCGTGGGGGTGGGACTCCTTCAAGCCGGCGGCGGTGATTTGGATAAACTGGGCCTTGTGCTGCAGCTCGGGAATGCTGTGGCAGCCGGTGTAGCCCATACCGGCCCGCAGGCCGCCCATCAGCTGGTAGATGGTTTCGCCTACCCCTCCCTTGTAGGGGACGCGGCCCTCTACCCCTTCGGGAACCAACTTCTTGTTGGACTCCTGGAAGTAGCGGTCTTTGGAGCCCTTGTTCATGGCGGCCAGGGAGCCCATGCCGCGGTAGACCTTGAACTGGCGGCCCTGGAAAATTTCAGTATCACCGGGGGACTCCTCGCAGCCGGCCAGCAGAGAGCCAAGCATGACCACATCGCCGCCAGCGGCGATGGCCTTGGCAATGTCGCCGGAGAACTTCACCCCGCCGTCAGCAATAATGGGGATGTCATACTCGGCAGCCACACGGGCGGCGTCGTAGATGGCGGTGATCTGGGGCACACCGATGCCGGCCACCACGCGGGTGGTGCAGATGGAGCCGGGGCCGATGCCGATTTTCACGCAGTCCGCCCCCGCCTCAATCAGTGCGCGGCAGCCCTCGGCGGTGGCCACATTGCCGGCAATGAGCTGCACGTCGGGGTACAGGGCTTTGACCCGCTTGACGGTCTCCAGTACGTTTTGGGTGTGGCCGTGGGCGGAGTCCAAGGCCAGCACATCGGCCCCCGCCTCGGTGAGGGCGGCCACCCGATCCAGCACGTCGGAGGTGACGCCGATGGCAGCGCCCACCAGCAGCCGGCCTTTCTCGTCACGGGCGGAGTTGGGGTAGACCTCCGCCTTTTCGATATCCTTAATCGTAATCAGGCCCTTGAGCCGACCTTCTTCGTCTACGATGGGCAGCTTTTCGATCTTGTGCTGGCGGAGGATCTCCTTGGCCTGGGCCAGGGTGGTGCCCTCGGGGGCGGTGACCAGGTTCTCCTTGGTCATCACGTTGTCGATGAGCACGCTCATATCCGTCTCGAACTTCATGTCGCGGTTGGTGATGATGCCGATGAGCTTGCCGTTATCGCAGATGGGCACACCCGAGATGCGGAACTTGGCCATCAACTCGTCGGCCTCAGCCAGAGTGTGGCCGGGGGCCAGCCAGAAGGGATTGGTGATAACGCCGTTCTCGGAACGCTTCACCATGTCTACCTGCTCGGCCTGCTGGCTGATGGACATGTTCTTGTGGATGATGCCGATGCCCCCCTCCCGGGCAATGGCGATGGCCATACGGTACTCGGTGACGGTGTCCATAGCCGCGCTCATGAGCGGGATGTTCAGCTTGATCTTCCGGGTCAGCCGGGTCTTCAGGTCGATGTCGGCGGGCAGCACGTCGCTGGCCGCGGGGATGAGCAGCACGTCGTCAAAGGTAAGCCCCTGCTTTACAAACTTCTGGGCGGCGTCTTGATTCACCATAATTCCACGTCTCCTTTTTGATATTTTATCTATTGTACCTTGCGTTTCAGGGCTTGTCAAGATTTATTCTTTGTAGTGATACAACTCCAATTCCCAAGCCTCAAAGGCCGGTTCCACCTGATATTCCGGCTCAAAATAATGCTTGATATACTGTGCAGCCCGCCGTTCGCAGTATTTGTAGTTGGTCACTCTTCCGGTCTCATCCAGTTCCAGATTATTCATAAAAATGGCAAAGGCCATCTCGGCAAAGCTGCTCTCCTCTTTCAGAGTATCATCCGAGTATTCAACACCCTCCAGCAGAGGATAGCCAAGCGTGCCATGGGCAAACCAGTAGGCAAACTGCCGTACCGCACCGCTGATATAAGGACTGACTTTCATTTCATATCCCTCTCTAAACCGGCGTCTCCCCAAGCAGCAGGACAGACTCAAACCGGGGCTTGCCCTGCGCGTCCACGCCCCGGACAAACCGGCTGTCTCCCAGGCCGCTGGTCTGGATGGACAACACCTCCCCCGGGCGGCACTCGGCCAGATAGCCGATCTGCAACTCGGCCAAATAGCGGTCGCTGGACAGCTTTTCCATTCCCACCGCGTCGCAGGCGAAGTCGGCGTAGCGGGTGTTATTCACATGGCCGTTTAAGTCGGAGTCGCTGTACCGCATGGGGCGGCGCTCCGCCTCGGCCAAATCGCCGGGCTGGCGGAGCTTGGCCAGGGTCATGGTTTTGCACAGCGCCCCGCCCCCGGTACCGGTCAGCTCCGGGATGGTGGACAGCCGCACCAGCTTGTGGCTGTTCACGTCGGCCAGCACCCAGGCGGACACCGACTCCCCCACCGGCTGGCCGTTGGCCAGAATGTCGTAGTCCCGGTACATGATGGCTCCTCTGCCTCCCCGGTGCCAGGTGCGGATGGTCAGCCTGTCCTCGTACCGCAGGGGCCGGGACAGCCGGTACCAGGACCGGGCCAGCATCCAGAAAACCCCGTACCGCTCCACCAGGGTCTCCCGGGAGAAGCCCCCGTCCTCCGCCGCCAGGGTGGCGGCGTTTTGCAGGTGGTTAAGCAGGGCCGAGGCCTTGCACTGGTTCCGGCCGTCCACATCCAGGCCATTCAAACGAATTTCATACTCATAAAAATTGCTCATTTTTCTTTGCCTCGAATCAAAATTGAAGTTTTGCAGCACAAATCGTCGATGTCGTCGGCAGTGCCGGCGGGAATCCGGTACTTTCCGCCGCAGTCCTGGCAGAACAGGTCCACCGAGCTGAAATGGACGTCGAAGCCCCACCGTTTACTGCCGCAGGTACAGGAGATGCCGCCTCGGGCGGCGATGTCCCGCAGCTCAGAGAGGATTTCTTCCATGACAAGCCCGTCCAGAAAGGCCCCGTTTTCGGCAGCGTCCTCCCCCAGCTTGTCCACTGCCTGCTCCAGCCGGGCAGTGGCGGCGTACACCGGGCCCTCCTCCCCCACATAACAGCAGTCCAGCCCGGAGGCGGCGCAGGAGAAGGCCAGGGCCTTTTCCCGGATGAAGGCGTGGGAGGAGCAGGAGACGGTGTGCTCCCGGCCGCAGAACAGGCAGGGCACCGTCATCTGCACCCGGTTGGGGAGAAACTCCACCCCCAGCTCTGACTTGCCGCAGGGACACTTAATGTGGGCCGGGGCGGCCGCCAGGGAGAACAGGTCCCGCTCCACAATCACCGACTGCATGCAGTGGGGGCAGATGTAGGACAAAAACCGCTTTGTCTCTTGTACCATAGTCCAGTTGCTCCTTGTCTCAGATTACCTCTATTATACCGCCGGCCGGGAGAAAAAACAAGGGACCTAAAGGCCGTAGAGCCAGGCTTGCAGATGCTCCTCGTCCATGACCTCCACCCCCGCCTCAGCCAGCAGCCAGGCCGCCAGCCCCCAGCCGGGGACCCCTGTGTGGGTGAAGGTCCCGTCGTAAATTTCGCCGCTGCCGCAGGAGGGGGACCGGGCCTTTAGGATGGCCGCCGTACACCCGTTCTCCCGGGCGATCTCCACCGCCCGCTCCGCCCCTGCCCGGTAGGCGGCGGTAACGTCCTGCCCATCCTGGGTGAGGACCCGCCCGTCGGGCTGAATTTCGGCGGGAGGCCGGGGAATATCCAGCCCACCCAGGATTTCGGGACAGACAGGGACCAGGTTGTGCCCCGCCCGGTGGAGCTCAAGAATCTGCCGGTCCAGGCGGCTGGTCCCATCATACCGGCAGGGCTCTCCCAAAAAGCAGTGGCTGACTAAGATGTTCATACTAGCTCTCCTTTGGTCTTTTATTGAGCTTCAACAGGATTCCTCTGAATTCGGCGCGCCTTCTTATGGAAAAGCGGCCCGCCGACGGCGGGCCGCTGTGGGGTACGATTCAGTGGGTCAGATAGTACCGGACCAGAGTTTGGAGCAACTCATCCCGGTCCGCCTTGCGGATCAAGGCGCGGGCATTGTTGTGGTTGGTGATATAGGTGGGGTCCTCAGAGAGGATGTAGCCCACAATCTGGTTGATGGGGTTGTAGCCTTTCTCCTGCAAGGCCTGATATACTGTGGTCAGAATGGCCTTGATCTCCATATCCCGCTGATCGCCCAAACTGAATTTACGGGTAAAGTCCATTTCTTCCATATCAGCACCTCCCAAACGATACGTTCTGCTCCCACTGACTGCGGAAGCTAAATCATGTGCTTAGTGTACTCCAAAACGCCGTCCGTGTAAAGAGCTTTCGAAAAATTTAATACAAATGAAATATTTGTCCCTATTCCCCGGTCATTGCCGCGGCGGCCACTTGAAACAGCACTGACAGCATCGCCGCCGCAAACACATACTGCACCCCCGGTGAAGGCCAGTACCGCCACAAACAGGCGGATGGCCCGCTGCCGGTTTTGTTCGGTCATTTGTGATTCTCTCTCCTAAAACGCGATACCCTGAAATCCGGTCTCGGCGATTTCCTCATCTAAAAGCTGAATACCCACTCCGTTGTTATTCGGGTCCTCGGCCCAGTCTCGGCTGAACAGCAGGTAGAGACAGCGCTTTCCATCGTAAACGT
>JAAWLY010000055.1 GCA_022798155.1 Lawsonibacter sp.
AACCGCCTGATCGACAACAAGCACTCCTCCGACATCGACCACAGCGGCCAGTACTACTGCCAGCTGGGCGAGGAGCTGTACAACGGCGATCTGGTGAAGCGAATCGACTCCGACGTCTTCTCCCGGCCTTCCTACACCTGGACCTACAAGACTGAGAAGATCGGCACCTACATTGACCGCGAGAAGCGGCAGGCCACTTACACCACCGGCGTGAAGGGCCGCGACCTGTACGATCTGCTGAACAACATCACCATCCGGGACTATGACCTGGAAATCTATGTTGACGGTCACGAGGCCGGCAATACCACCAGCACCGATTATACCCAGTACAACTATAAGAATGGCGCCTCCGCTGAGGTATTCACTGCCGGCGACCTGAAGCGCTCCAACACTGACAACCTGGGCATTACCGGCGACGGCGTGCTCACCGAGGTTTGGCTGGACCGGGACAATGAGATCATCACTGTTACCTCCATCCACACCTGGCTGGCTCAGGCCACCAGCAGCTACAGCGAGACCCGCGAGTCCGCTGTTATGAAGATTTTCATGACCACCGCTACTGGCACCAGCAAGACTGTCAACGCGGAGAACGTCCCCGAGGTGGATGGCGTCACCGCTGACGCTTTCTATCTGGTCACCATGTCCGACAAGGACACCAGCAAGCTGGAGGTCGCGGAGATCTCTGAGCCTGAAATCCTGGCTCAGAGCACTGTCACCAAGTTCTCCAATGGCCGCAAGGACAGTCTGGTCACTCCCACAACTTATCCCACCAAGCTGACCGTTGACGGCACCGAGTACAATGACAGCGACCGCGCCGTCTATGACGCTGACACCCTGAATCAGTACGACGCCGATCTGCTGACCACCAATACCTACAACGTGTATCTGGACAAGTACGGCTACTTCATCGGCGTTGATCTGCATGAGGGCACCAAGCAGTATGTCTTTGTCACCGGCTATGACATGCGCAACAGCAACCTGTCCGTCAAGACTGCTTCCGCCGCTGGTATCTTCCTGGACGGCACCATGGATAACATCACCGTCAACGTGAAAGACACCAACGACAACATTAAGAGCATGGTGAGCAACAAGAGCAACACCAATGCCATGGCTTACTATCAGCCCTGGGGTTCCAACGTCAGCGACGGCGTGTTCGTCCTGAACCGTTGGTACACCTACACCGAGAACAACGGCGTATACACCCTGAAGCCCTGCGTGGACAAGGACGGCAACGCCATGATGCTGGCCGCTAAGACCGACAACGATGGCGATCCTGCCGATAACACCGCTGACACCAACGGTGAGCTGAAGCTGAACACCGCCAAGCTGCGCCTGGACGGCGTGAGCAACCGCGAGGCTCTGCTGATGGGCGAGACCATGCAGTACGTCAACAGCGCTATCAAGAGGGCCAACAATGCGAAAGTTACCCCTGTTACCGACGGCACCACCTATAACCTGACCTCCAGCCGCGCTTACGGCGAGGACGCCTCCGTGTTCATCACTGTGGACGTGGAAGACGTCAGCGGTTCTTTCGTTGGCTCCGACGCCAAACAGGGCCGGATCACCCGGGCCATCACCGATGTGAACGGTGTGTACACCGGCGTGCAGGACGTGGACATCATCACCAAGACCAGCAACCGTATCACCGGCGACTATCTGATTGCCGGGGGTGCCAAGAAGGCTGAGGCACCAACCCAGAACTGGGCCAATGATGTTGCCACCAATCCTGATAAAAACTTCATCGCCAACGGCGAGGGCTACAGCTACCTGGGCGAGAACGCCTACGCTGTGTACGACAAGAACAACTTCATCATCGGCGCCGTGATCCTGGGCGAGGCCGTGGGCAACAACAACACCAAGGCCTACATCCTTGACCCCGTGAAGTACGAGCGCTATGAGAACGGCACCTACTACTGGCAGTTCGAGGCCATCATCAACGGTGAAAAGGTCACCCAGGAGGCCGAGAGCAAGTTCCAGGGCACCATCGACCGGATGCGCAACAACCAGTACGAGATCGTTGAGCTGCGCTACAACAGCAATGATGTTGTCACCGACGTGAAGGCCATTGACCGCACCGACGTTGCGGGCAACCTCACAGCTGCCGACGACGAGATCTACGGCTATCCCTTCGGCGAGATCCTGACTGGCGGCCACAAGGTCAAGGACAACGAGACCATCTACGACGTGGTCGTGACCGGTCCTAAGGACGCGACTCAGCGCCAGAACGAGTCTACCGGTACAAACGAGGATGTCACCACCTTCAAGTATGTGACCCGTCCCCGTATGGGCATCAGCGTAATCGACGGTAACCCCGTGGAGCATAACTACAGAACCGTTTACACCTCCGGTACTTGGATGGACAAGACCTTCAAGACCACCAACGGCGGTCAAGCGGCCACTCTGAATCTCCAGGGCCGCACCCTGTACCTCCACGCTGCCCAGGACGACTACGGCATCGACTTCACCCGTGACGCCAAGGCCGTCGTCATCCAGCCCGAGGGCTACACTGACACCAACGGCAACAAGCACTACAGCATGGAGACCCGCACCTACAGCACCGTTCAGGAGGCCGTTGACAGCCTGGGCGACGACAACAACACCACCACCGACGGCAAGCAGTTCCGCGGCATCATCACCGCTGTCCTGACCAGCGCCGGCAACGCCGAGTGGATCGTGTTCTACTCCGACGTCGAGGTTGACACCCGCAACGACACCGCCGTCAGCGGCGCGACCATGCCTGTGGATGTCAAGTACGAGCTGCGCAACGCCAACGGCCACGTGGTCTATGCTGAGACTTACAAGACCGTGTATCTGACAAGACAGGGCAACAACTCCAATAGCGTCGATGTTCCCAGCCCCACCACCATCAACGGCGGCGTGTCCCCCTTCCCTGGCTACACCTGTAGCGAGGCCAGCGTGCCCCTGATGTGGGAGAAGAACGTCCACAAGGAGATCACCTTCGTCTACTACCCCGTTGGCGGCGGTGGTTCCGACCCCATCACGAAGGAGATCATGGGCTTTGAGGTCACCACTGTACCCAACCAGAACTACTATGTGGTTGGTGATAAGCTGAATCTGACCGGCATGAAGATCACTGTGACCTATGTGGACGGTACGACTGAGGAGCTCACCTCCGGCTGGGGTATCGATGGCACTTATGCTGCCGATGAGTCAACCGCTAAGGGCACTCCGATGAGCCTGGCTGCTGATTCTGAGAAAGTGAAAGTTACCTACAAGGGGAAGAACGCCTTCTTCACCCTGGGCGATGTGTATGCCACTACCGACATCTCCGCCATTGATATTAAGACCAACCCCGACAAGATGCTCTACGCTGTGGGCGACACCTTCGATGGCACCGGCATGGTGGTTGAGGCAACCTATGGTACTGGCACGAACGCCATCACCCGGAACCTCAAGAGCGCTGACTACGCCGCTACCCCCAATACCGCTCTGAACACTGCTGGTGATCAGACCATTACCGTCACCGCTAACACCAACAAGACTGATACCCTGACTGTCAAGGTGGTTGCTCTTGAAGGGATTGCAATCAGTGGCGAGGACAAGATCACGAAGACTTACACTGTTGGCACCAACCTTCAGACTGTGGCTCAAATGAAGGCCGCTGGAGCGAAGATTATTGCTACGTTTGGTAGTGGTGATGATGTAGTGACCAAGGAAATTGAACTTGACGATGCGGCTGTAACTGTTGCGGTGAAGCAAGCTGACGGGTCCACCGCTGGAACCGCTCTTGGGTCTGCGGCGGCTGCAACAGACAAGTCCATCCTGTTCTCCGTTACAGTTGGAGGTGTCACTAAATCCGATAGTGTTGCCATCTCTGTAACCTAAATCTGAACCCTGAATCTTCGTTTCGGAATCTTCCGAAGCAAAACGAAAGGCCCCCGGCTTTTGCCGGGGGCCTTTCCCCTGCCCTATTACGAATCCTTTGCGAAGAGCGCAACCACATGGTATGTCTTGCCGAAGGTATTCAGCTGGTAATCGGCTCTGTCGAAGCCGTTGTACCAAAGCGCAGTCGTACCGCTCCATTCCAGGCAGTCATAAGATGTCCCGCCGTTCAGCAGGAATATTCCATCCAGAGGCGACAGCATCGCCGACTGGGATTCACCGAGAACGGCTGCCAGCAGCGGCTTCTTGGGGAAGGTGACAGAGTTGCGATTTTCATATCCATAGTCCCCTGTGCCCACATAGCTGGTGGTCCAGATTTGGCAGTTGCCGCTTCTGGCGGCCAGAGCGGCGCGGGCGTCGGTTTCGGCTTTCAGCGCCGCGTCGATCTTGGCGTTGTCGGCGTTGAAGTCGTCCATCAGGACCTTGTCGGACTTCTCCCACTGGGAAAGCTGATAGTTGGGAGTCTGGTTGGTTGGCATAATGTTGTTCCTCCTTAAAATATGATCGGGAGCACCGGAAGGCCTCTTCGGGTGCTCCTCAATAACTGCCGGAACTCCCGGAAAAATTGTACGTTTCCATACATTTATTGGAAATGAGGGCGCAGTGCGCCCTTTTTTGCTTTCGCGGTCGATGGAAAGCGGCTTACTTTTTGTTGAAAGCGGGGGGCTTCTATGGTAAAATAAGGGGAAACCATCAGGGAGAGGAAGGCTGATTATGCGAACCATTTCCGCCGCCGCAATGACAGACGCTGTGGCCCGGCTGTGCGTCCGGGCCAACACGGTTCTGCCCGAGGATGTGGACTGCGCCCTGGAGAGGGCTTATTTCACCGAGCCCTGGCCCCTGGCTCAGGAGACCCTGGACCTGCTCCGGAGGAACCAAAGCCAGGCCTGGGAGCGCAAGCTGCCCATCTGTCAGGACACGGGGATGGCCTGTGTCTTTGTGGAGCTGGGCCAGGAGGTCCACATCGACGGCAATTTTGAGCAGGCCATCCATGAGGGCGTCCGCCGGGGCTATGGGGAGGGCTACCTGCGCAAATCCATTGTGGCCGACCCCCTGCGCAGGGTCAACACGGAGGACAACACCCCGGCCGCTATTACGGTGCGTATTGTCCCGGGGGACAAATGCGTTCTTACGGTGGCCCCCAAGGGCTTCGGCTCAGAGAACATGAGCCGTCTTGCTATGCTCAAGCCCGCCGACGGGGTGGAGGGCGTGAAAAAATTTGTGGTGGACACCGTCCGCCTGGCCGGACCCAACCCCTGTCCGCCTGTTGTACTGGGCGTGGGGATCGGCGGCTCCTTCGACAAGGTGGCCGCCCTGGCCAAGCACGCCCTGCTCCGGCCCCTGGACGAGGAAAATCCCGACCCCTTCTACGAGGCTTTGGAGGATGAACTGCTGGAGGAGATCAACGCCCTGGGCATCGGGCCCCAGGGGTTTGGCGGAAAAACCACCTGCCTGGGCCTGGCCATCGAGACCGCCCCCACCCATGTGGCCGGCCTGCCTGTGGCGGTAAACGTGAGCTGTCACGTGACCCGGAGAGCGACGGAGGTGCTGTAAATGCAATATAGACTGACCACTCCCGTCACCCGGGAGGATTTGGCCCCGCTGCGGGCGGGAGATACGGTGTTGCTGTCCGGGGTGGTGTACACCGCCCGAGACGCCGCCCACAAGCGGATGATGGAACTGCTGGACGCGGGAAAAGAGCTGCCCTTCCCGGTGGAGGGATCGGCACTGTACTACGTGGGACCCACCCCGGAGCGGCCGGGGGAGGTCATCGGCTCCGCCGGCCCCACCACCAGCGGGCGGATGGACGCCTACTCCCCCCGGCTGCTGGACCTGGGCCAGGCCATCATGATCGGCAAGGGGGCCCGGAGCCAGGCGGTCAAGGACGCTGTGGTAAAAAACGGGGCGGTCTACCTGGCCGCTTTAGGGGGCGCGGGCGCGCTGATGGCGGCCAGCGTCAAAAAGCTGGAGATCGTCTGCTGGGAGGACCTGGGCTGCGAGGCCGTTCGCCGGCTGGAGGTGGAGGACATGCCCCTCACCGTCATTCTGGACACCCAGGGGGGCGACCTGTACCAGAGCGGCCCGGCGGCCTATCTGGCCAGCCTGAACTAGAAAGGAGTGTTTCCTGTGGATGAGGAGCGTATGAGAGAGCTATCCCTGCCCCTGAATAGCAAGCCCTTCCGGGTGCGGACGAAAGAGGCGTGGGCCGCTTTCCTGGCCGGCGAGCATGAGCTGCGGGCTCTGATGGACCAGAAAGGTCCGGGGGATGTCAGCGAGCAGCTGGTGGAGCGGTGCTCTGAGCTGCTTTCCCCCGCCTTTGCCAGTCCCGCCTTTGAGCTGGGCCGCAGCGGGGAGAAGTACGAGCTGATTCTCACCCCCGAGGGAGACCGAACCCGGCTGTTCCAGCTGGCTTACTTTCAAAGATACGCTCCAAAAGAGCTGCTGGACCGATGGAATGTCATCGTAGGCCGCACCCGGAACAAGAACTTTGTGATGCGGATGTTTGGCCAGGACGTGGCCCTGACAGATGTTCAGGCCTGGGCGGAGAGGACCGAGGGCGGCGGCCTGGGTCTGGAGTTGTACTGCGAGAAGCTGGCGGGACAGCCTGCGGAGGAAGCCCATTATATCATTTACACCCTGCTGGACCAGGCCCTTGGGGAGCTGGCCGCCATGCGGTATGTGGACTATCTGGACGTTCTGAACGCCCCGGCGGAGGGGAAGAGCATCACCCTGGACCGGCTGGCGGATTTTGCCGCCGCCCAAATTGACCCGGAGGGCTGGGATAACGCCTGTGACCCGAAAAACGCCTGTGAGCGCTGGTCCGCCTACCGGGGCGAGCCCTCTCAGGAGGAGGACTGGCCCCTGCGGGCCGATGTATATGCCGGCGTGAGCTGCTGCGTCCCCCTCATCAACGCCTACTTCCAGCAAGACGACTATTACATGGACCGCCTCCACCAGGACGGGGTGGTCCCCGGCTTCTTCTACTACCCTCTGGACGGGGTCGGCCGGGACGATATCCTGGATCTGCGGGACCAGCTGGAGCAGGCCATTGCAGCCCGGTGCGGAGAGGGGATCGTCACCTTCACCGGCGGCTCCACCGGCACAGAGCTGGGCTATCTGGACTTCATCGCCTGGGATTTGAAGGTTTTGCTGGACGCCGCCGTGGAGGTCTTTGCCGGGGCTCCGGTAAACTGGGCGGCCTTCCACACCTTCCGTTTCCGTGCAAGCGGGATCGGATTAAAGCAGGGGGACGACAAACCATGAGTATCGGACTGACGTTTACAGGAAAAATCGACGCTCCTCCGGTATTGCTGGAGGCGGCGAAAGTCCTTGCTGAGACGCGAAACTATCATCTGATTGCCGGAGAAACCGGCCTGAAGGTGACCCTGTGCCCTCTGGGAGGCGATCTGAACATCTTATGGCGGCCGGAGGAGGACCCGGTCGAGCCCTGGCTGGTGCGGGGGAGCTGTGTATCCACCCCCGCCGGGGCGGGGCTGCACCGGGCGGTGGCAGAGCTGCTGGACAACCTGCCCATCCGCGCCCTTACGGTGGAGGACGAGACCGGCTTCTACCGCCACCGGGATTTTCGGCGTATGAAGGAAGAACACTTTTATCCCTGGCTGAAAACGCTGGTAGACGTATGCCGCCAGGAGAGCGGCAAGGGGGTATCTGGGATGCAGCTGTGCTGGGACCTGGAGCAGTACGCCCCCGAGGACATTCCCGACACTGTTATTACCCCCATGGGCCGCTTCCGCCTGGGGGAGCTGGTACGGCTGGTGGAGCGGGAGGGCATCCAGGCTCTGGCTGACCGCTTCTTCCTGTGGGACGGCAGGACCCGGGATGCCCGCTTCTACCGTAACCGGGCCATCAACGCCCTGTGGGAGAAGTGCTGCTTTGCCCCCTCCTCCCGCAGTAAGGAGGATAGCGCCATCAACAGCTTCATTCTGAATGATCTGGAGCGGGCGGCCAAACTGGACCCCGCCCTCCCCCTGCCCCGAAGCTCTTACAGAGAGGTGTGCGCGCTGGCGGAGCGGACCCCCGCCCTGCCGGAGGGTCCGGAACTTCAGGAGGAGTTTTCCCCTGGTTACCGGAAGGGGCTTGTTACCCACGCGGTGGGCGCTCTGCGGCTTACCCTGCTCGGCTCCTACCTCTACGGCTGGGAGCAGTGGAAAAACGGGGGTGGCACCCACCTGTGGAGCGACGGCGCCGGCCCCGTCTGGCGGGTGAATGCCTACCGTGCCCAGCAGGGAGACGCCCGGTTCACCAATCAACTGGACCAGCTCCACGGCGTAGAGGGCCGAACGCTGAAGGGGGGCGCCCTGCGCTGGGGTTGGAGAGAAGTCCGGGAGGCAGACGAGCTGCTCTACCAGGCGGTATGTGAGGTGATTGCCGGCCCCTCCCTCTTTCTCCTCACTGCTACCTGCGGCGACCCGGGACAGCTGGGAACGGTGGCTGAGCTGATTGGGCGCATTTCAGTGGTCAGCGCCGCAGCCCGCAGAGAGACGGTCCAGGCCGGCCGATGACTTCCCTGCTTTAAAGCCTTCCCCCTTTTTGGGAGGAAGGCTTTTTTGTCCCCCTCTGTGTTTTTGCAATCGGGGTTGACTTTTTCTCCCTGATACGCTATACTCCAAAATGTCTCAAATTAGACAGTCTGGAGATGGTAGTTTTGCCCCTCACCCAGGAGGAGATGTCCCTGCTGATTAACGGCCCACTGTTCCGGGATGTTGGGGAGGAATTGCTCCGCTCCCTGACGGAGCTGGAGGGAGCCAGTCTGGTCCGGTTCGACCCCGGAGTGGTATACAGCCCCCAGCATTTCCGCCGCTCCCTGGCGGTGGTGCTGTCCGGCCAGCTCCAGGTGACCAAGGGGACGCTGGCCGTCAGTGTGCTGGGGCCGGGGGACCTGTTCGGCGCCGCCGCCCTGTACAGCGACGAGCCGGAGTTTGCCACCACTATCACCGCCCGCCGCCCCAGCCGGTGCCTGATGCTGGAACAGCGGCTGGTGGACCGGCTGCTGGCTGAGCAGGGAAAAATCCGGGAAAACTATCTGCGCTACCTCACCGGCCGCATTCGGTTTCTCTCCGGGCGGCTCCAAACCCTGGCTCAACCTGGGGTGGAGGGCAAGCTGGTCCGCTATCTGCTGGCCAACGGGGACAGCTCCTGCCCCGCCACCCAGCTGTGCCAGCGGTTGGGGGTGAGCCGTGCCTCCCTCTACCGGGCCTTTTCCGCCCTGGAGGACAGCGGCCTGATCACCCGGAAGGGCAAGACCATCACCATTGTGGACCCTGCGGGACTGGAAACAGTCCTGTAATTCAGAAAGGATGATCTCTATGAAACGTACCCTCTCTCTGCTTCTCACCGCCGCCCTGTCCCTGTCCCTGATGGCGGGCTGCGGGCCCAAGGCCCCCGCCGAAGGGGGCTCCGCCGCCTCTACCCCCGGCTCTGTCTCAGCCAGCACCGGCCAGCCGGACGGGTCCGGGGACGCCTCTTCCGCCGGAGATACCAGTGCGGCACACGGCCCTACTCCCAGACTGATGGTCCTGTCCGGCCCCACCGGCGTGGGCGCGGCCAAACTGATGGCCAACGCGGACGCTGGCACACCCGCCGCCACGGTGGAGGTGGTCACCGACAACTCTGAGGTCCAGGCCGCCCTGGTCAGCAAGGACGTGGACATCGCCGCCATCGCCACCAACACCGCCGCCAGCCTCTACGCCCAGACCGACGGGGGCATCCAGGTACTGGCTATCAACACCCTGGGTGTGCTCTATATTCTGGAGAAGGGGGACACGGTCCACAGTATAGCCGACCTGGCGGGCAAGACCCTCTACGCCCCCTCCAACACCAAGGGGGCCAACCCGGAGCATATCCTGAATCACCTCCTGGAGGGAAACGGGGTGAACCCCTCTGAGGTGAACATTGAGTGGATTACCCCCCAGGAGATCACCGTCCAAATGACCTCCTCCGACGCGGGGATCTGTATGCTGCCCGTCCCCGCCGCCACCGCCCTGATGGTCCAGGACAGCGCCGTCCGGGAGGCCGTCTCTCTGTCCGAGACCTGGGAGGACCTGGAGGGCTCCACTCTGCCCATGGGCTGCGTGGTGGCCCGCACAGAGTATATTGAGGAGTACCCCGATATGGTCGCCATGTTCCTGTCCGCCTATGAGAAGTCCATCGACTATATCAACGACCCCAATAATCTTGCTGACGCCGCCGCCCTGGTGGCCCAGTACGGCATCGCCCCCAACGCCAAGGTGGCGGAGAAGGCCATCCCCCAGTGCTCCCTCACCTACGTCGCCGGCCAAGAGATGAAGACTGCCCTGGAGGACTACTACACCATCCTCTTCCAGGCTGAGCCCAAGTCCATCGGCGGCGGCCTGCCCTACGACGATTTCTACTATGGGGTGGGTTAAGCCCCTGAAAAAATTTTTATACGCCCTGCCGGCCCCCGCCTTCTGGCTGGGGGTCTGGCAGGTTTGCGCCTTTCTGGTGGATCGCCGCCTGGAGGGCCGGGGCAACGAGCTGCTTCTGCCCTACCCCGCCACCGTCTGGAACGCCTTGGCATCCCTGATTGGAACGGGGGAGTTTTGGGGGACGGTGCTGGCCTCCCTGGGGCGGATCGCCCTGGGGCTGGCCTGGGGCGTCCTGCTGGGGGCGGCGCTGGCCGTCCTCACCTGCGCGTCCCAGTGGGCGGACCGGCTCCTCTCCCCCGCCGTCCGGGTGGTGCGGGCCGCACCGGTGGCCTCCTTCATCCTGCTGGTGCTGCTGTGGGCGGGGCGGGAACGGACCCCGGCCATCATCGCCGCTTTGATGGTCCTGCCCGTGGTGTGGGACAGCCTGTCCCATGGCATCCGGGCCATGGACCCCAAGCTGCTGGAGCTGGCCCGGTGTTACCGCTTCTCCCGGTGGAAAACAGCTACTCTGATCTACCTGCCCGCCCTGTGGCCCTACATCCTCACCGCCCTGACCACCGCCACCGGCCTGGCCTGGAAGTCGGGGGTGGCGGCGGAGGTCCTCTGCCTGCCCGAGCCCTCCCTGGGCCAGCGCATCTACTACACCAAGTACTATCTGGACATCCCGGAGCTTTTCGCCTGGACGGCGGTCACCGTGGCCCTGAGCATGGCGCTGGAGCAGCTGCTCCGGGCCTGCCTGGCCAAATGGGGAAGGGGGTGGGGGACGTGATCCTCTGTAAAAACCTCGCCGTCTCCTTCGGGAACAGGGCCGTCCTGGACTGCTTCTCCCTCAAGATCCCGGACCGGGGCGCCACCGCCCTCAGCGGACCCTCGGGCTGCGGCAAGACCACCCTCCTCCGGGTGCTGGCCGGGCTGGAGCGGCCCCGGAGCGGGACGGTGGAGGGCATCTCCCCCCGCCAGACCGCCATCCTCTTCCAGGACGACCGCCTGCTGCCCTGGCGGACGGTGGAACAGCACCTCACCGACGTGATGCCCAGGGAGCGCTGGGGGGAGGCCCCCGCCCTGCTGGCCCTGGCCGAGCTGGAGGGGGAGGAGCACGCCTTTCCCGCCGCCCTGTCCGGAGGGATGGGCCGGCGGCTGGCCCTGGCCCGGTGCCTGGCCCTTCCCGCCCGACTCTACCTGCTGGACGAGCCCTTTGCCGGGGTGGACCTCCCCCGGGCTCTGCGAATTTTGGAGCGGCTTAAAAAACTTCCCGCTCCCGTTCTGCTGGTCAGCCATGAGCCCGCTGTCCTGTCCGCCGCCAACGCCGTGATCGAGCTGGACGGTCCGCCCCTGCATATGATGTAAATAAGCACAGGTTCCAATCAAGTGGAACCTGTGCTCTCTTTATTGCATATATTCCTCTGCCAGCCGGACCTCTCCCGCCGCCAGGGAGGCGGGCACGTCGATGATCCGCTGGTTGGAGGACCCCCGGAACCGCAGCCCCAGATCCTTCTTTGCCAGGACGAAGGGGCCGTCTACCAGCACATCCAGCCCCTCCAGCAGCGCCCGGCTGTGTTTCCCGATTTTCCCGGCGGCCAGCTCCTCAAAAAGGAAGCCGGAGTAGCACCAGACGGTCTTTTGGGGCAGCTCCCTCCGCACCCGCTCCACCAGCTTCAGGACGGCGTCCTGGTTGGCCGGCTCAAAGGGCTCGCCCCCCAGCAGGGACAGCCCCCGGATGTGGTCCGGGGCCAGAAGCGCGAGGATTTTTTCCACTTCCGCCTCCCCGAAGAGGGAACCGTAAGAGAAATCCCAGGTTTCCGGGTTGAAGCACTCCTTGCAGCGGTGGGTGCAGCCCGACACGAACAGGGACACCCGCACCCCGGGGCCGTTGGCCACGTCTACCTTTTTAATATCGGCATAATTCAATCTTGAGGCCCCTTCCCCGTATCCCCTGCATCATCTAAGACAAATCCACAGATACATACAAACAATCCTACAATGATTAAAAAAAGTGTAATTAAAATACCTTCTCCGCCAAAATGTATAAATGGGCTACCAAATAATATGATTGCAAGGCCCAAAAGCATTACTTTAATGCTTTTCATACACGTAAAACACCTCCAAATAATTTATGTTTACATATTAACAAAAAATTCGGATTTGTCAAGCGTATTATTGTCCAATATTCACAGATGCAGCACTCTCGCCTTGATCTCCTTGGTCTTGCCCACGTTCCAGAAGTTCTCCCCCAGATAGCCGCAGGTGCGCCGGGTAACGTTCATCTTGGACTGATCCCTGTTGTGGCACACGGGGCACTCCCACTGGAACTCCTCGTTGATCTCGATCTCCCCGTCGTAGCCGCAGCACTGGCAGTAGTCGCTCTTGGTGTTGAACTCGGCGTACTGGATGTTGTCGTAGATAAACCGGACCACGTCCTTCAGAGCCTCCAGGTTGTGGCGCAGGTTGGGGATCTCCACATAGGAGATGCAGCCGCCGGTGGAGATGCGCTGGAACTGGCTCTCGAAGGTGAACTTGTCAAAGGCGTCGATGTGCTCCCGCACGTCCACATGGTAGCTGTTGGTATAGTACCCCTTGTCGGTGACGTCGGGGATGGTGCCGAAGCGCTCTTTGTCGATGCGGGCAAAGCGGTAGCACAGGGACTCGGCGGGGGTGCCGTAGAGGGCGAAGCCGATGTTGGTCTCTGCCTTCCAGTCGTCGCAGGCCTTTCTCAGCCGGTTCATCACCTTCAAGGCAAACTCGGTGCCCCCCGGCTGGGTGTGACTGACGCCGGTGACCAGCTTGGTCACCTCATACAGGCCGATGTAGCCCAAGGAGATGGAGGAGTAGCCGCCGTAGAGCAGGGGCTCGATGGAGGCCCCCTTGGGCAGGCGGGCGATGGCGCCGTACTGCCAGTGGATGGGGGAGGAGTC
>JAAWLY010000056.1 GCA_022798155.1 Lawsonibacter sp.
TGCGGCCTGCGCCGCCGGGGCTACACCCCCGCCGCCATCCGCAGCTTCTGCGACCGCATCGGCGTGGCCAAGAACACCTCCACCGTGGAGTACGGCTTTCTGGAGCACTGCCTGCGGGAGGACCTGAACGACCACGCCAAGCGGGTGATGGCAGTGCTGCGGCCCGTCAAGCTGGTGATTACCAACTATCCCGCCGGCCAGAGCGAGAAGCTCACCGTGGAAAACAACCCCCTGGACCCCTCCGCCGGAACAAGAGAGGTCACCTTTTCCCGGGAGCTGTGGATAGAGGCCGACGACTTCCTCCCCGAGCCGGTGCCCAAGTATAAGCGGATCTACCCTGGCGGGCCGGAGTGCCGGCTTAAGGGGGCCTATCTCATCAAGTGCGTGGGCTACGAGACGGATGACCAGGGCAACGTCACTGAAATTGCCGCCGAGTACGACCCGGATAGCCGGGGCGGCGACCCCGCTGACGGCCGGAAGGTGAAGGGGGCCACCATCCACTGGGTGGATTCCGCCACCGCCGTAGACGCCCAGGTGCGGCTGTATGACAACCTTTTTGCCGATGAGAACCCCGACGGCGGCGACAAGGACTTTCTGGACTGCCTGAATCCCAACTCTCTGGAAGTCCTCACCGGCTGCAAGCTGGAGGCCTCCCTGGCCTGCGCCCAGCCGGCCGACCGGTTCCAATTCCTCCGTTTAGGCTACTTCTGTGCCGACAGTAAAGACTCCAAGCCGGGCGCCCTGGTGTTTAACCGGGCGGTCAGCCTGAAGGACAGCTTTAAGGCAAAAACCTGATCAAGCAGTGCGGCAGGGCAGGGGCTCTGCCGCTTCCTTTTGGAGGAGGGAAGGACGCGGCTGAAAAAATCAACAAATATATTCGCCAGCCGCGGGCCGGCTGTGAAAATTTTGTCAAAACCCTGTCAAGATAACGTTAAGAATTTGCCTGGAGACCGGCGGAAAACCCTGAAAACAGTGGTTTTTTCCTGCTGTACCTCTTGACAGCGGTAGTACAATTTTGAATGAAGGGGCTGCGAGCGCTGCTCCGGTCCCACAGGAAATGAGCGAGAGAAGGCATGTGGAATGAAACAACATAAAAAGGTGTTGGCGTTGTGGTTGATGGCCATCCTGCTTCTGTTGGCCGGAGCTTTGCTCACCGGATCACCGGGCCGATCAGAGAGCGTGCAGGAGGCCATGCGGGACGCGGTGCTGCACAACGTGAACCAAATCAGCCTTTTGGGGCTGAAGGCAGTAAATCCGGGATTAATTTCCGCCTTTACGGTGACAGGAATTTTACTGCTCCTGGCGGTCTGTCTCCGGGTTTTTGTCATCCCCCGGTTTCAGTATACGCCGGGAAGGCTCCAACTGCTGCTGGAGGAATGGGTGGGCCTGTTTGATGGGATGGCCAAAGGCAGCAGCCCCCACCGCTGCGGTTTTTTGGGCCTGTACATCTTTTCCGCGGGGAGCTACATCTTTGTGGGGACGCTGTTTGAGTTGCTGGGCCTCCAGGCGATTACGCTCCACGGGCACAATGTCACTCTGCCCGCCCCGCTGTCTGACGTAAACGCCGCCATCGCCCTGGGCTGCCTGTCCTATCTGGTAATCCTCTCCGGCGGAATCGCCGGAAACGGCGTGAAGGGAATTGGAAAAACCCTGAAGGAGTTTTCCCTGCCCATCTCCATGAGCTTCCGTCTCTTCGGCGCGCTGCTCAGCGGCCTGCTGGTAACCGAGCTGGTATATTACTTTGTCAGCCTGAGCTTTGTCCTGCCGGTGGTGGTGGGGGTGCTGTTTACCCTGCTCCACGCCCTGATCCAGACCTATGTGCTCACCATGCTGACGGCCATGTACTATGGCGAGGTGTCCGAGCGGCCCCACAAGCCCGAGGACGGGCAGAAAACAAACAATTGATTTCATGTTATACGGAGGTTTTTTGTGATGAAAAAGCTGGTTCAGATGAAGAAAGTCTATGTAATGGCATTGGTTCTGCTCCTGTCCGCGGCGCTGGCAGTCCCCGTTCTGGCGGCTGGTCAGGCCGATCCGGCGCAGGCCCCGGCCGCGGCGGCGGAGCAGAGTGAGCAGTCCTCAATCGGTATGAAGGCCATCGGGGCCGGCATTGCCATCGGCATTGCCGCCGCCGGCGGCGCCGTGGGCATGGGCATGACCACCGCCAAGGCGTCGGAGGGCATCTCCCGCCAGCCGGAGGCCGAGGGCAAGATCCGTACCACCATGATGCTGGGCCTGGTCTTTATCGAGACCGCCATCATCTACGCCCTGCTGGTGGTTATCCTGATTATCTTCGTATTGTAAGGCAGGTGTGAGGGATGCCGTTGAATATTGATTGGCAGCAGATTCTGCTGCACTGGATGAATTTGGCCATCCTCACCGGCGGACTGTATTTCCTGCTCTACAGCCCGGTGAAAAAGTTTATGGAGAAGCGAGAGGAGCACTACCGCCAGATGGACGAGGAGGCCCAGGAGAAGCTGCGCCAGGCCGAGCAGATCAAGGCGGACTACCAGAGCAAGCTGGACGGGGCAGAGGAAGAGATTCATCAGGCCCGGATCAAGGCCCAGCAGGACGTGCAGCAGTCTGTCCAAGATCAGTTGGCCCAGGCCCAGGCCCAGGCCGATCAGATCATCGCGAAGGCCCAGGACGAGGCGGAGGACTGCCGGGAACGGATACGCAGAGAGTCCCAGCGGGAGCTGAGAGAGATGGCGTCGAAGGCGGCGAGAAAGCTGGCCTACCGCCGGGGCGCGGACCCCTTCGACCAGTTCCTGGATCTGGCGGAGGGAGGCGGCGCGGATGAGGAACGCTAGAGGCAGCATGACGGCCACCCTGCGCAGCGCCCGCAAGCCCTCTCCGGAACAGGTTCAGCGCTTCCAGGCGTTTCTGGAAAAGACCTACCAACGCGAGATACCGCTGAGCTGGGAGAAGGACGAGTCCCTGCGGGTGGGCTTCCGGCTCCAGGCGGGCTCTGACGTGTACGACTGGAGTATGAACGGGCGAATCCGCCAGTTCCAGGACTACCTGCGCCAGATTCAGCCGGGGCAGAACGACATTCTGCCCCTGATGCGCCAGGCCATTGACGAGTGGCGGCCCGCCATCCTCCCCGAGGAGATCGGCGAGGTGCTGACGGTGGGCAGCGAGATTGCCACCGTCAGCGGTCTGGACCACGCCCAGTACGGCGAAATCTTGGTCTTTGCCTCGGGCGTGAAGGGTATGGTGCAGGACCTGCGCCAGGGGGAGCTGAGCTGCATCCTCTTTGGTGACAGCGAGGAGATTACCGCCGGCAGCGTGGTCCGCCGGACCCTGCGCACCGCCGCCATGCCGGTGGGAGACGAATTTCTGGGCCGGGTGGTGGACGCCACAGGCGTGCCCATCGACGGCAAGGGCCGCATTCAGGCGGAGTCCTACCGTCCCATCGAGGCCCAGGCCCCCGGTATCCTGGACCGGCAGCCTGTCAACGCCCCCATGGAGACCGGCCTGCTGGCCATCGACTCCATGTTCCCCATCGGCCGGGGCCAGCGGGAGCTGATTATCGGCGACCGGCAGACGGGCAAGACCGCCATCGCCCTGGACACCATCCTGAACCAAAAGGGGAAGAACGTGGTGTGTATCTACGTGGCCATCGGGCAGAAGACCAGCTCGGTGGCTCAGATGGTGGAGAATCTTCAGCGGCGGGGGGCCATGGAGTACACCACGGTGGTCAGCGCCCCGGCGGGGGTGTCAGCCACGCTGCAGTATATTGCCCCCTACGCCGGCTGCGCCCTGGGCGAGCACTTTATGTATCGGGGGAAGGATGTGCTCATCGTCTACGACGATCTGTCCAAGCACGCCGTGGCCTACCGGACTCTCTCCCTGCTGCTGGAGCGCTCCCCGGGCCGCGAGGCCTTCCCCGGCGACGTGTTTTACCTCCACTCCCGGCTGCTGGAGCGCTCGGCCCACCTCAGCGACGAGCTGGGAGGCGGCAGCATGACCGCCCTGCCCATTGTGGAGACCCAGGCGGGGGATGTGTCCGCCTATATCCCCACCAACATCATCTCCATCACTGACGGCCAGATTTTTCTGGAGAGCGATCTGTTCTTCTCCGGCCAGCGGCCCGCTGTCAACGTGGGTCTGTCGGTGTCTCGTGTGGGCGGCGACGCCCAGACCAAGGCGGTGAAGTCCGCCGCGGGAGCCATTCGCCTGGACCTGGCCCAGTACCGGGAGATGGCGGTGTTCACCCAGTTCTCCAGCGACCTGGACGAGGCCACCCGCCGGCAGCTGGTCTATGGCCAGGGGCTGATGCGCCTGCTGCGCCAGCCCCAATACGCCCCCCTGTCCCAGCACCAGCAGGTGGCCCTGCTGGTGACCGCCCTCAGCCATGTGATGCAGGACGTGCCCCTGGAGCAGATGGAGCGCTTCCGTACGGAGTTGCTGGCCTTTTTAGAGGAGAACGACCCCGGCCTGTGCCAGCGGATCGATCTCACCGGCCAGCTTCCCCCCGAGGACCGGGAGGACCTGGTCAGCTTGGCGCAGAAGTTCCTGGCCCAGTTCCAGGCCGGTGAAAAACAGGGGTGAGCGGCATGGCCGGAACGAAGGAGATTAAAACCCATATCGAAAGCGTGCAGGAGACCCGGAAGATCACCAACGCCATGTATCTCATCGCGGCCACCAAGCTGCGGAAGGCCCGGGCGGGACTGGACAACACCCGCCCCTATTTCGAGGCGCTGCGGGGGGAGATCAAGCGGATTTTCCGCACGGTAAGCGATGTGGAGAGCCACTATTTTTACCCGGTGGGGGACGATTCCCCCATGAAAGGAACCTACGGCTGCCTGGTGATTACCGCCGACAAGGGCCTGGCGGGGTCCTACAACCAAAACGCCATCCGGGAGGCCATGCGCCTGCTGAAGGAGCATCCGGATACCAAGCTCTTTGTGGTAGGGGAGTACGGCCGGCGCTTTTTTGCCCAGCACAGCATCCCCATCGAGCATAGCTTCCTCTATACCGCCCAAAATCCCACCATGGCCCGGGCCCGTGAGATCAGCGCCCTGCTGCTGGACGGCTTTGACCGGGGGGAGCTGAAGGAAATCTATGTTGTCTATACGGATATGGCCAACAGCATGTCTTTCGAGGCCAAGACCACCCGGGTCCTGCCCTTCCACCGCAGCTACTTCCTCACAGCGCCGGGAGAGCGGGCGGTGACAGAGCCCTTTGAGTTTCTGCCCGACGTGCGGGCTGTGCTGAACAATATGATTCCCAGCTATGTGTCCGGCTTTATTTACAGTGCCCTGATCGACAGCTTCTGCTGTGAGCAGAACGCCCGCATGATGGCCATGGACAGCGCCAACCAGAACGGAGAGAAGCTGCTGGGCGAGCTGTCCCTGCAGTTCAATCGGGTGCGCCAGTCGGCCATTACCCAGGAGATTACCGAAATTTCCGCCGGGGCCAGGGCCCAGCGCCAGAAGCGCGGCAAGGAGAGGTGAACAGGATATGGAACGAGGCATAATTGCGCAAATCTCCGGCCCTGTGGTGGACGTGGAGATTTTAGAGGGCGACCTGCCCAGATTAAAAGAGGAGCTCCGGGTGGAGAAGGACGGGGTCTATCGGGTGATGGAGGTGGCGCAGCACTTAAACCACGACATGGTGCGGTGCATCATGCTCTCCCCCAGCGAGGGGCTGGCCCGGGGGCTGGCTGTAGACATCCCGGGCCATACCATTCAGGTCCCGGTGGGCAAGGCCACCTTGGGCCGGATGTTCAACGTGTTGGGGCAGCCCATCGACGGCGGCGGCCCCGTGCCTGAGGACACCCCCCTGCAGAGCATCTACCGCAAGCCCCCCTCCTTTGAGGAGCAGAGCCCGGCGGTGGAGATTCTGGAGACAGGCATTAAAGTCATCGACCTGCTGGAGCCCTACCCCAGAGGGGGAAAGATCGGCCTGTTCGGCGGCGCCGGCGTGGGCAAGACAGTGCTGATCCAGGAGCTGATCCACAACGTGGCCATGGAGCACGGCGGCTATTCCATCTTTACCGGCGTGGGTGAGCGCAGCCGCGAGGGCAACGACCTGTGGCGGGAGATGCGTGAGAGCGGCGTGCTGGACAAGACCGCCCTGGTCTTTGGCCAGATGAACGAGTCCCCCGGCGTGCGGATGCGGGTGGCCCTGTCCGGCCTGACCATGGCCGAGCACTTCCGGGACCGGGAGCACAAGAATGTGCTGCTGTTTATCGACAACATCTTCCGCTTTGTCCAGGCGGGCAGCGAGGTGTCTACCCTGCTGGGCCGGATGCCCTCTGCCGTGGGCTACCAGCCCACCCTGGCCAACGAGATGGGTCAGCTCCAGGAGCGGATCACCTCCACCAAGAGCGGCTCGGTTACCTCAGTTCAGGCGGTGTATGTCCCCGCTGACGACCTGACCGACCCGGCCACCGCCACCACCTTTGCCCATCTGGACGCCACCACGGTGCTCAGCCGCCACATCTCCGAGCAGGGCATCTACCCGGCGGTGGACCCCCTGGCCTCCTCCTCCCGGATTCTGGAGGCGGACGTGGTGGGGGAGGAGCACTACCGCATTGCCCGGAAGGTCCAGGAGATTTTGCAAAAATACCGGGAGCTCCAGGATATCATCGCCATTTTGGGCATGGACGAGCTGAGCGACGAGGATAGGAAGATCGTGTTCCGGGCCCGGCGCATTCAGCGCTTCTTGGCCCAGCCCACCCACGTGGCGGAGAAGTTCACCGGCATCCCCGGCGTCTACGTACCTCTGAAAGACACCCTGGAGAGCTTCGGGGCCCTGGTGGACGGGGAACTGGACCAGTACCCGGAGGCCGCCTTCTACAATGTGGGCACCTGGCGGGACGCGGTGGCCAAGGCCAAGAAGATTGAAGCGGGTGAGCTGTGATGAAGACCTTTCAGGTACACATTCTGGCCGCGGACAGGAGCTTCTATGAGGGGCCCTGTCTCAGCCTGGTCATCCCTACCAGCGACGGGGAGCGAGGCATCCTGGCCAACCACAGCCCCATGATTGCCGCCGTCCAGCCGGGCACCCTGCGCTATCAGGTCCCGGGGGAAGAGCCCCAGCTGGCGGCCATCTCCCCCGGCATGGTGAAGGTGGAGGGCAACGACGTGCTGGTGCTGGTGGACTCCGCCGAGCACCCGGAGGAGATCGACGCCGTCCGGGCCCAGCGGGAGGTGGACGAGGCCAGAGAGGCGCTGCTCCAGAAGCGCAGCCGACAGGAGCATCAGATCGCCCAGGCCACCCTGGCCAGGGCGCTGAACCGCCTGCGGGTGAAGGCCGGCATGAGAGGACTTTGATAAAACGGGAGGGACGCACGCCTGTGCGCCCCTCTCATTTGGTTTGGTTGCGTTTTTTGGCTGGATATGCTATGATAAGAGCAAATAGAACGGATAGGGAGGCTTATTTATGTCTTTCACTTTGCCTGAGTACCGCGCGCCGCGGTTTGACCGGTTCCCGTCCTGCCCGGATGTCCGCCTGGAGCCCGCGCCTCGGGACGGCGTGGCCCCCGAGGGCTACCACGCCACCAGCATCTTTCCCGAGTACTTTAAGGTGGATGGCCGGTGGCTGCTGGCGGAGGAGAGCCGCATGGACTGTGTGGCCGTTCTCCGGAAGGGGAAGATCGCTGTGGTGGAATTCCGCAATCTGAAGGCGGGGGAGCCGGTGGCGGTGGGCCGGACAGAGGACGGCTCTCAAGGGATTTATGTCCACGCCGGCGGCTTTCAGCCGGAGGAGACCGCAGGGCAGGAGACCTTTGCCTTCCGCCAGGGCCGCTCCCGGGAGACCGCCTACTCCATGGACTACGACTCCATTTACGAGCTGCTGCGCTACGAGCGGGAACACGGGTATATTGTCTGGGTGCTGGGGCCGGCCTGCGCCTTCGACGCCGACGCCCGGGCCGCCTTTGCCGCCCTGGTGCGGGAGGGCTATGTCCACGCTCTGCTGGCGGGCAACGCCCTGGCCACCCACGACCTGGAGGCGGGCTATCTGCGCACCGCCCTGGGCCAGGACATCTATACCCAGCGCAGCCAGCCCAACGGCCACTACAACCACATCGACACCATCAACGCCGTCCGAGCCCGGGGCTCCACCGCCGCCTTTATTGAGAGCGGCGCGGTGAAGGATGGCATCATCTACGAGTGTGTCAAGGGCGGGGTGCCCTATGTGCTGGTGGGCTCCGTCCGGGACGACGGCCCCCTGCCGGAGGTCTACGCCAGCGTCTATGAGGGCCAGGACGCCATGCGGGAGCAGGTGCGGCGGGCCACCACCGTCATCTGCATGGCTTCCACCCTCCACACCGTGGCCACCGGCAACATGACCCCCTCCTACCGGGTGGTAAACGGGGTGGTCCGGCCGGTATATTTCTACTCAGTGGACATCTCGGAGTTTGCCGTCAACAAGCTGCGGGACCGGGGGAGTCTGTCGGTGCGCACCATCGTCACCAACGTGCAGGACTTTATTGTCAATGTCTCCAAGGGGGTAACAGGCTGAGGACCTACCCCCGGGCGCCGGCCTGATACAGGGCGTAGGCCGACAGGGTAAAGCCATCGGTGATGTGTCCGGCGGCAATCTCCGTCTCCAGCTCCGCCGGCGTCAGACAGACCATGCCCTGGATATCCTCATATTGAAGCGGAGGGTCGGGCCGGGTGATCCGGCACAGGATGGCGTGGGCCTCGTCTCCGGAGAGGCCGCTGTCAGACGCGATGCGCCCCAGGGGGCGCTGCTCCAGTACCTGGGCCCGCAGCTCCTCCTGAATTTCCTTGCGGACATTCTCCTGGGCCGACAGGCCGTTTTCCCCAAACCCCCGGGGGAAGGCGGTCTGGCACTGGCGCAGGGCGTGGCGGAACTGCTCCAGCAGGACAAACTTCCCCTCCCAGACCGGGACGGCCACAACGGCGTCGCCCCGGGCGGCGGGGAGAACCCGCTCATAGGCAAACAGCCCCTCTGGCCCCCGGACCAGGTCCACCACCATCAGCCGGTAGGGGCTTTCATACACTACCCCCAGAGTCCTCCCGGTACGGGCGGTGAACTGGGCTGCCAGGTCAGTATCGGTTACGATGGGGAGGAGGGGGCTTTGAGAAAATGCCTGGGGGCGCTCCTCCATCAGGCGCAGGTAGCGGTTCCAGGGGGTCTCCGGTTTGGTCATGGCCGCGCCTTCTTTCCAATAAAATAGGCCACATGGCGGGGGGCCAGCAGCAGGCGGATGCCATCTAAGACAGTGAAGCAGAGGGCCTGGAAGGTCTCCAGGATATCGGGCAGGTGGATGGCCGCCGACAGCAGAGAGCCCAGCAGACCAAAGAGAAAGACATTGATGGCGGATTGGGCCAGTCCGTTGATCTGAAACTGTGTCCCCATCTCTGACAGGCGATCCTCCAGGGCGTCCAGCGCCAAAGAGGTACCCCAGAAGAGGAGGGAGTACACAAGGGCGGCCCCGACCTGTTTCAGCAGAGCAAGGCCGATGTGCCTGTACCATACCCGTTTTTCCTTGGCGTCGGCGGAGCCGTAACAGACCTCCGTTTGGACGCCCTCTTTTTTTGCGGTGTTTTTCAGCAAACGGGCCGCCACGTCCCAGGGGGGCAGCTTGAGAGGCTGGGAGAGAGGGAGGGTGCGGGAGTCCTTTATGGGTTCCCTTTGCCGGTAATCCACCCAGTACAGCCGCAGGCGGCAGAGAAAGTCCTCCCGGAAGGAGGCGTCGTCCCAGTAGTGGCGGGCCACTCCGGAAATGCTGGCCTCCATGGTGTAGTTGTAGCACAGGTCCACCACCGCCTCGGCCAGCCGGACGGAGGGCTCCTGGTCCATCGTGAGAAGCCGGGTGTGCCAGTTGCTGCGGTTATTGACGGAGCGGTCGGCGCCGAAGCTGGCTTGGATCCCCTTGAGTATCTCAAAAGCCTGGGGCAGCAGGCTGGCCGTCTCGTCCTCCTCCCGGGGCGGGAGCGAAAGGGACAGGATGCGCTGCAGCATATCGGTAAAGAAGATGCGTTCTTCCGTCTTCTCCGGATTGGCCGCAAGGGGTTCCTGGCTGAGCTGGAGGATCATTTCCACATAGCGCTTGACATAGTCCTGCCGCTCCCTTGCTTTTTCCATCCCGTCGGGGCCGTCCTCTTCAGAAAAATAGAAGGAGCAGGTGTCCAGCACGGAGGGGTCGCTGTACTGCAGGGCATAGGACAGGGCGGCGAGGATTGTTTTGTCTTTGGAGCGGAAGGGGAGGGCGGAGAAAAGAAAGGAGCCCTTATCGTCGTTGCGGCACTTCTCCACCGCGTTTTGAATGTAGTGGGAGGCGGTGCGCAGCACCCGCTGGGGGGCGTCGGAGGGAAGGGGAGGATAGGACTTCAGCACTCCATCCTGAAACAGGTCAGCGTACTGTTCCCGGCAGTGCTGTACCTGGCCGCACAGCTTCTCCCGCCCCTCCTGGTCCAGGGAATCTCCGGAGCCGGGCGGAGCAAAGCGGGAAATTTTTAAGACCCCCAGGCGGAAGAGCTCCAGAATTTGGGGATAGGTTTTTGGATTGCGGATGGCGCAGAGAAAAGCCTGGGAATCGGTAAGTTGGTTGAAAGTGAGGACCACCTGATTGCCGTTGAGCACGGTCTCCTCAAAAAGGGCCTGCTGGCCCCGCAGAATTTCCTGAGAAGAGGTATGTACCGAGTCTAACTCATAAAGATATACCAGCTTGTCCATGGGCGTGTGCCTCCGTCTCACTGTGTATTGTTTTATCGTTCAGCGGCTATTATACCACAGCGGAGCGCCCCGGACAAGACGGGAGACAGTGCCCGGTCCCAATTCTTTCCCCAGAGAGGAAAATCTCAAAAAAGTCCTTGACATTGACGCGGCGTCAAGTGGTAGGCTCTTGACTGAGGAGGTGATTGGAATGCAATACACCATTCAAGCGCTGTCGCGCCTGTCCGGAGTGACCACCCGCGCTCTGCGCTGGTACGACAAGATCGGTCTGCTGAAGCCCAGCGGCCGGACGGAGGGGGGATACCGTCTCTACGGTCCGGCGGAGGTGGACCGGCTCCAGGACATCCTGTACTACCGGGCCCTCGGGGTGGAGCTGGCTCAGGTAAAGGGGTTTCTGGACAATCCCTCCTTCGACCGGTTGGCCGTCCTGCGGGGCCACCTGGCCGCTCTGGAGGCGGAGCAGGAGCGAATCCAGAGGCTGATTCAATCTGTAAAGGAAACTATCTTTACACAAGAAAGGAACGAGATTATGTCTGATGAGAAGAAATTTGAGGCCTTCAAGCGCCAATTTGTGGAGGAGAAGGAGCGGCTGTATGGCGCGGAGAGTCGGGAGAAGTACGGCGACGCGGAGGTGAACGCCTCCAACGCCCGGGTAATGGGGGTGACCCTGGAGCAGTTCCAGGAGTATGAGCGCCTGGGACAGGAAATTTTGGACAAGCTGTCTGCCGCCGTGTCCTCCGGGGCCGACCCGGCGGGGGAGACGGGGAAGGAGCTTGCAGACCTCCACCGCCGCTGGCTTACTATTATGGGAGACAAGTACGATGTCCAGCGCCACCGGGGCATCGCAGAGCTGTATGTCCAGGATAAGCGCTTTATAGCTTATTACGACCGGGAGCGGTCGGGCTGCGCCCAATTCCTCCGGGATGCGGTGGCCTGTTGGGTCAAATAAAACAAACCAAAGCCGCCTTACGGCGGCTTTGGTTTGTCTGTCTGTAAACAATTTTTGAACGCGACAAAAACCCCTTGACAATTCCTCCGGGTTGAGTAAAATAGTCAACATGTTAATCGTTAATGGGTTAATAAATTTTTTCGGAAGGAGGTTTTCCTCGTGAAAGATATATTTCACGAGATGGAATTGCTGTCCCGCCAGCTGAACCAGGCCCATCGGGCCGCCATTCAAGCGGAACTCAACGCCGCCGGTCTGGGCGAGGTGGGACATCCCATGCTGGTGTCCATCCTCCAGTCTGCCAAGGAGGACCCGGAGGGCCAGTGTCAGGCCCAGCGGGAGCTGGCCGACCTGCTCCACGTCTCCCCCGCCGCCGTGGCCAATTCCCTGAAATGCTTGGAACGGGACAGCTATATCCGCCGGGAGCCTTGGCAGAGAGACGCACGGCGCAACCAGGTTATTCTCACCGAAAAGGGGACTGCCGCAGTGGAGGGCTGCCGGGACGTGTTCCGGCGGGTGTCCGCCCGGATGATGGCCGGTTTTTCCCCGGAGGAGCTGGAACAGCTGGCACAGTTCCAGCGCCGGATGCTGGACAATCTTATCACCTCAGATTCCCATGAAAAGGAGTGATTTTACCTTGCTTTCCCTGTTCCTGACCCATTTGGAGGGTTACAAAAAGGACGCGATCAAATCCCCGATTCTCATTGTATTAGAAGTTGTCTGCGAGCTGCTGCTCCCCCTGGTCATGGCGGAGATTGTGGATGTGGCCATCCCTTCAGGGGACACGGGCTATATCTTCCAACTGGGGGCGCTGATGCTGGTGCTGGCCGCCATTTCCATGACCTGCGGTGTACTGGCGGCCAAATATGCCGCTTACGCCAGCCAGGGCTTCGGCGGCAATCTGCGCCAGTGCCTGTTCGACAAGGTGCAGGAGTTCTCCTTCGCCGACATCGACCGTTTTTCCTCTGCGTCCCTCATTACCCGCATGACCAACGATGTAAACGCTATGACCATGATGCTGGCCATGGGCCTGCGGATGCTGGTCCGGGCCCCGGTGATGCTCATTGCCGCCCTGGCTGTCAGTCTGTACCTCAATGCCCGGCTGGCCCTGATCCTGCTGGTCATCATCCCTCTGATGGCTGTGGCCATCTCCATCCTGATGCGGATTTGTTCCCGTCTTTTTGAGATTATGCAGAAGAGGATCGACGGGCTGAACAATGTCCTCCAGGAGAACCTGGTGGCCATCCGGGTGGTCAAGGCCCTTGTCCGGGAGGACTATGAGCGGAAGAAATTCAACCGCTCCAGCGACGAGCTGATGAACGCGGGGCTGACGGTCGGTATGCGTGTCATCGCCATGATGCCCATTATGATGCTGTGCCTTAACGGGGCCACCCTGGCCGTGCTCTACTTCGGCGGAAAAATGGTCATGGGCGGCACCTTCCTGCTGGGCGATCTGAACGCCTTCCTGTCTTACATCATGCAGGTGCTGATGAGCGTGATGATGGTGGCCATGTCCCTGCTCCAGCTCTC
>JAAWLY010000057.1 GCA_022798155.1 Lawsonibacter sp.
GCCGAAAAACTACAAAATTTCTTCGGCGTTTTCTTACAATTTCATATTGGCGTTGACATAAAGTGATAAGAACGATAGAAAACTGAACCCCCGGCCCTTTGCTGTCATTCAGAAAACACGGCGGACAGGTCTATCACGCATTCTTCCAAGACCCCCACTTTCACCTTATCGCTGGCAGCTCCAAAATCCTTTGCGATATAGTATCCCTTCTCCAGTGTAAAGGTCTGTACTGATTTACTGTCCGGGTCTACAATCCAGTATTCCCGAACCCCAGCCCGCTGGTACAGATTGAACTTTGTTAACCGGTCATGCCGTTGTGTGGAGCGGGACAGGATTTCAATAATCAAGTCAGGAGCCCCTTTGCAGCCTCTGTCATCCAACTTGCCGGGGTCACACACCACGGATATGTCCGGTTCAACCATCGTGTCCACGTCCTCGGGGTAATCGCCGTCTTCCTCAAACAGTCGAACGCCGAACGGGGCCGGGTAGACCTCGCACTGTTTTCCCTCCAAGTAATTGTAAAGCTGTGAAGCAAGTGCTACGCTGATTTTTTGATGTGCCCTTGACGGCGGAGCCATCATGTATGCTTCCCCGTTGATAATTTCGATCCGGTCGCTTTCGTCCCAGGTCAGGACATCAGCGAAGGTATACCGCTTGTTCTCTGCTGGTATTGCCATAGTATCCGCTCCTTTTCTGCTGCGCCCCTTCTGCGGCCCTCTGGGGCCGTTCTGGGCGGTTTTGTGCGTGTCAGGGTGTAGAGATATTCCCCCGCCCCTCTGCGGCCTCTGTAGGCCCTCTCAGACTGTCCCGCTCCATTTCATGGTCGATTGCCCGGTTGATAAAGCCGTTCACGCTTTCCCCCTGGGCAGCTGCGTGGGCCTGGACACGCTCATACCTATCATGCTCCATTCTGACCCTTGCAATAGAGAATTTTTCCATGTATTTCTGCTGAGCCTTTTTTAATGCGTTAGACCTTTCTGACATTTTTTCACCCCCTGGGGTTGCAAATTCTAAATCCGGCACCTTTCCCATTATGGTCTTATTATACCGCATTTGTCTATATAAGTCCATATATAAAATATACATATATTGGTCTATATATTTGTGTGAAATGTCTATTGATATATAGGCCTATATGCAGTATTATATCATTGACAAGAGGGAACAGCGCCGGTCAACTGGAGAAGGCCCGCAAGGGTAAAGCACCAGGGAGAAGGGCGGGACGGGATTTCCGAAAGGGAAGGGCCTAAGTAGGACAGAGGCCCACCGCCACCGGGGACACCCCCAGAGGACACGAAAGGAGAACCAGAGCTATGAGTATCAGTGAGATTGAAAGCAAGGTCCGGGAGCTGCGGCAGCTGCAAGCACTCATTGAGGAGGCCCAGACAGAGGCAGAGACCATCAAGGACGCAATCAAGGCCGTTATGGGCTCCTCTGAGGAGCTTTGCGCCGGGGAGTATAAAGTCACCTGGAAGACGGTGAAGGCCGTCAGGCTGGACACAGCGGCCCTGCGCAAGTCCATTCCCGATGTCGCCGCCGCCTTTACCAGGGAGACCACCACCCGCCGCTTCTGCGTGGCCTAACGAAATGAGCCATGATACAGCCGCCCCGTCAAGTGCGCTGTACCATGACCCACAGTGCCCCCAGGGGGACAGGTGTATTATACCCCGCCCCCCTCCAAATATCAAGATCAGGAGGAAATTTTATGGACAGAAGACCCACACAAGAGGAATGGGCGGAAGTCGTTCGACCGTTCCTTGCTCAGTTCCACAAACGGTCAGCCCGGAAAAGGCTGTGCCAGCTGCACCGGGGCCCGGTCAAGGAAAGCAAGATACAGTGTCCCTGGGGCACCGGCGAGACCTGCTTCGCCACCATCAGCGCCCAGGCGTTGAAAATATGGGCTGTTGCCCCGGACGGCGGCAGCGTGTACATGGAGTATGGCGCTGTCCAGCCCCCGCCCATGGTCGGGCCGCTCCAACACTGAGAGGGGGTGGGTATATGGGACTGACACAAGAGAAGCGGGACCGGCTGGAGTTTATCGACCTTATAACTCAGGCTCAGGCCCGGAATGACGGCAGTTTTTTGGCCCTTTGCGCTGTTATCGGTATGGATCAGGGCCACACTGACTTGTTAAGGGGCCGCACCACAGAGGAATACCGGAAAGCATTAAGGGCACTTCAATGGGGCCTTGAAAATACACCATCGGATAAACGCCCTTTTCAAGCTGCTATCGACTATATTCACGCAAACTTCCTAAATGAGGGGGTAGCCGCTGATGGATAAATCCCACATCAAGGCCCAGGCCACCAGAGAGGCCAATCTAGCCGCCCGGACGGCCTTGTATCAAGAGCAGACCACCGCCAAACGTGTGGCCCGGCTGGCCCTCCAGCGGGTGACAGAGAACCCGGAAGCTACCCCGGAGCAGCTGCTGGAAGCGGCAAGGCTCCTTGCGGAGCTGGCACATTAACGATCAGGATACACAGAAGGGCCGGGCGGCTGGTATAGCTGTCCCGGCCTTTTCCTGTGCCTCGTTTTCCAGGCAATGGGATAGACCCCCACCCACGCCGCAAGGCGCACACGGGCCGTCTGGGGGCCGCTGTAGGGCTTTTCCCGCTCCGGGGGTATCCCTAGCACTCCAGGGAGCGGGACGGCCACAGCGCCGCTGTGTGGGCAGTTGGCCGGGCTTTTCGTGCGATTTTTTGCTTTTTTCGCCCCTGGGGGGTGTTGTCGCCGGGGTATTCTGGGCATGGCAAAGCCGCCGTCAACGCCTGGGGGCGCACGGCAGCGCACGGACACGGGGCTTTCCCGTTTGTCTTGGACCCACCCGACACGGGCCGAAACGGGATTTTTGCCTTTTTCGGGGCGGGGGCGTGGCGCTTCCGCACCGTCAGCATACACCCGGAAGGTCTACAGCCGCAAGGCCTCAAAGCAATTTTCTACACCCTATCAGGGGAGAACTTAATACCTCCACCAAGCCCCAACTCTGCCTACTGGCAGAGCTCAAAAAACATCTATCTCGGGGCTACAATACGCCCCGGTCGATCAGCTCCCGGCTTTCTGGCTGGGGCTTGTCCTCTAAATGATTGCTTTCTCGGAGCAAATATGAAACGTACTCGAAGGACCCCCACGGAGTAACCCAACTGTCAGACTCGCAGAGCTCACAATCTGCAGGCAGCTCCAGTCGGGCGGACTCGTTGTGCTCACGGTATGTAGTTGCAACGACCTTTTCCAGGTTGGTGGACGCACACCACGCTCTGGCGCTGTTGGGCCGGTCCTCCCACCCGCCGATCAGATACCCCGCCATAGCGTCCGGGGTGGAATGCTTTGTGTCTTCAATCCGCTTAATGTGGACTTTTCCCCAGGGCCACAGGCTTTTGATGGTTTCCCAATCCTCCGGGCCCACTGCATTTATGAGGGAATGGACATGCCACCTGATTTTCTCTGTGTGGTGTGGAGCATAGATATATTTTGTCTCTTTCCCCTGTTTCCGCCTCACTGTGCGGAGCACATCATAGAACCCCCTCACTTTCTCCTGAAGCTCCGCATAGGTGGCCGGGAGATGTTCCGGGGCGAAGGTAGGCGTAACGAACAAATCACCGGGGCCAAAGTTCCCGCCGATCTTCATTGCCAGCTTGATCTTGCTGTTCTGTTGGTTTACTCGCTGCTGGGCTTTGCTGGTAGCGAATGACTTTGCCGCCCTCGCTGTGGGCTTATCCAGCGGCTCCGGGCAGCTGTACATGCACTCCCGCACATAGTCGCCGCACTCCAGGCGCTTATATCTCCTTGCCGTATGTCTCCCCCCTATCAAAAAAGCCGCCAACCGTCCGGTTACCCCGGACAGGTCAGCGGCTCTCAGGCTCATGCTGGAATATTCAGTATTTTAACAATCCGCTTGCATTTTCTGCAATATATGGGCAATTTCTCCGTTTTTGTTGCTTTCCATATCTTGATTGTACCTTGTCCACATACGGGGCAGCGCACCCATATCAATTCGCCGTACTCCTCATTCATTGAAACACCGCCGTTTCCAGGTCATAGCCGTCGCCGCCGAATCCGTACAGGTGTCCGCCGTCCGGCCCATATCGCTCAAATAAACAAAAGCCGTCTTCCTCCCGCTCCCCATAGGTGAGGCCATCGGGGGATGCCCGCAAAACAAAGTCATTCCCATTGTCCAGCGTGCCTAAATAGCAGATATCAGCCCATGCGTCCGTGTGCAGCTGGATTATCTCGCACCGTGCGGCTTCGTCCTCTATCTTATCGACCCGATGAAGTACCTCCCTCTCCAGCTTGCGCCGGGTTGCCCGGTTTGATTGTGTCCTCATGCGCCCGCCCTCCCTTCGTCCCGCTCCTGGTGCGGGTCAGCGGCCTCGATCGGCCCAGCGTTCAACTGCTCCAATAGCCGGGGGACGTTGATGTAGTAGGTTGTCCCACTAAGCAAGTGGGGAATAGAGCCATCCTTGCAACCATTGCGCAGAAAGTAGGTACTAAGCCCAGTAATTTTCGCCGCCGCTACAATCTTCTGGAACGGGGCCATTGCGTTTGTGCTAGACCTTGCCATTTCACCAACTCCTTAAATTTCTTTACCGTAGCTTATTGACGGATGGATTATTTTACGGTATAATTCGTTCAATATGTGGAGGGGGTATACATGCCCACGAAGGAGGCCACTATCGCCGAAAATACCAGGTCAAGCTATCAACAGTTTTCAAATAACCATATCCTCCCGGCCCTGGGTGATTTCCTCCTTTTGGATATTACCCCCGCTATGATCTCAAAACTGCTGCTTGACTTTCAGAAAAGCGGTCACTCCCATTCTTAGGCGGTCAAGCTGTATGTCATCCTAAACGGTATTTTTCAAATGGCTTTCCTTGATGACACAATTACAGTAAACCCCATGCTTAAAGTGAAACGCCCTGCACCCCGCAAGGATGAAAAGGTAAAAGGGGAAATGGAGAAAGCATACACCATCCAGCAGCTTCGATACATTCTCCAATGTCTGGAGCATGAGCCGTTGAAATGGCGGGTATATGTGAATCTCCTTGCTGATACTGGTATACGCCGGGGGGAGGCTTGCGGTCTGGAGTGGGCAGATGTAGACTGGAGAAACGAGATGATCACCATACGCCGCAACGCACAGTACACACCGGAAGCAGGGGTATACCTCACCACCCCTAAAAACGGAATGACCAGGGTGGTGGATGTTGGGCCAGAAATGTTAGCGCTATTGAAGCAGCTCTGCAAGGAGTAGACCGGTAAAGCAATCAGCAAATATATTTTCACGCAGGAAAACAGCCCGGATATGATGTATCCGCTTTCCCCCACCCGCTATTTTAAAAATTTTGGCCAGAAGTATGGCATCACGGATTTTCACCCACACAAGCTCCGCCACACCTCCGCAAGCCTGGCAATCACCAACGGGGCAGATGTGGTATCTGTCAGTGAGCGCCTGGGCCACAGTGACACAGCAGTTACACTGCGCATGTACGCCCACGCAAACGAAGAGAGTATACGCCGGGCCGGTCAGGCCGTCCGGGACGCACTCAAAGCACAAGGCTTATAAAAACGAAAAACCGGGCAGGGATATCCCCTGTCCGGTCTGCGTTTTAAAGGCAATGTTGCGCTTTTTGTTACACCTTTTTAAAAGTCCATCGAAATGGAAGAAAAAGTAAAAGCCTTGTAACCGCTGTGCCACAAGGCTTTTGACTGGAGCTAGTGGTGGGAATCGAACCCACAACCCCATCATTACGAGTGATGTGCTCTGCCATTGAGCCACACTAGCATGTACCGTGAAAAGGAGCTAACCTGGTTGAAGCAACTGACATGGCTTATATTATAACTTGAAATAAAATCTGCGTCAATAGAAAAATACACAATTTCTTGATGGGCTGGGCGATCCAGCAAGAAATGCCGGGGAATTTTCCTGCGCGTCAAGGCAAAGATCTGGAGGTCTATCTGCCAAGAAAACTGCAATTTGAGCGGCGGATATCTCTTGCGCAAGCCAAAGGAGCGTGGTATGATAATCTTAACACAAAATTCCTGTCTGCCGGCCATTCCTGCGGAAGAAATGAGGCTCACTATGAACATTCAGACATCCTCCCCCCGTGCCATCAAAGTCATCGGCCACCGCAACCCAGACACCGACTCCATCTGCGCCGCCATTACCTACAGCCGCCTGAAAAATATCCTGGACCCGGAGCACCCCTGCAAGCCCTGCCGGGCGGGGCTGCTCAACCGGGAGACCGAGTTTGTGCTGGACTATTTCAAGGTTCCGCTTCCCCAGCTCTACACCGACGTCAGCCCCCATATCCGTGACGTGGACATCCGGCCCGCCCAGGGTGTAGACGGGGAGACCAGTCTGCGCCGGGCCTGGATGACCATGCGGGACCAGGAGCTGGACACCCTGTGCATTGTGGACCAGGACCAGAATCTGCAGGGGGTTATTACTGTCAAGGACGTGGCCACCGCCAACATGGACGGCCTGGACCCCCACGCCCTGGAGATATCCAAGACCAGCTACCGGAATCTGCTGGACATTCTGGACGGCACGGTGCTGGTGGGAGACGTGACGGGCAAGACGGTGGAGGGACGCATTGTGATCGGTTCGGGCAGCGCCGAGCAGATCGAGAAGTCCATCTCCCCCGGCGATGTTGTTGTCGTCAGCAACCGGGCGGAGAGCCTGCTGGCCGCCCTGGAGATGGATGCAGGCTGTATTGTGGTGTGTGCCAGCAGCAGGGTGTCCCGCACCATGCAGATGCTGGCCGAGGAGAAGGGCTGCATCCTCATCAGCACCGAGCTGAGCACCTACGTAGCCGGACTGATGCTCAGCCAGGCCGCCCCCATTCGCCAGTACATGACCACCGGAAATCTGCTCACTTTCACCCTTCACACCCCCGTGGAGGAGGCCACCAAGGTGATGGCGTCGGTGCGCTTCCGCTACTTCCCCGTGCTGGATGACGACGGCAAGTACATCGGCGTTGTCTCCCGCCGGAACATGCTGAACCTGCACAAAAAGCAGCTGATTCTGGTGGACCACAACGAGAAGAGCCAGGCCGCGGAGGGCATCGACCAGGCGGAGGTGCTGGAGATTATCGACCACCACCGCATCGGCGCCATCGAGACCGACGGCCCGGTGTATTTCCGCAACGTGCCGGTGGGCTGTACCTGCACCATCGTCTACCAGATGTACCGGGAAAACGGGGTGGAGATCGACCCCACCACCGCCGGGCTGCTGCTGTCCGCCATTTTGTCCGACACCCTGATGTTCCGCAGCCCCACCTGCACCCCTGTGGATGAGCGGGCCGCCCGGGAGCTGGCGGAGCTGGCCGGGGTCAACCTGGAGCAGTACGCCGACGAGATGTTCTCCCACGGGGGCGACGTGTCTGGCAAGACGGCGGCGGAGGTCTTTAATGGCGACTATAAGATTTTCACCAGCGGAGACGTCCGCTTCGGCGTGGGCCAGGGCAGCTATATGACGGAGAAGAACCGGAAGGCTGCCCAGGCCCTGGTGGGCCCCTATCTGCCAGAGGCCCGGGTCAAGCAGGGGCTGGATTACATCTTCTATATGTTCACCGACGTGCGCAACTCCAGCACCGAGCTGCTCATGGCCGGAAGCGGCGCCGAAACCCTCATCAAAACGGCTTTTGACACGGAAGTGGTGGATGGAATTGCCACCCTGCCCGGCGTGGTCAGTCGAAAAAAGCAGATGATCCCCCGGCTGATCAGCGCGATCAAGTCGGAACAGGAGTAGAGGCTGTGAAGCGCCGCGTTGCGGCCGGCCTGCTGGCGCTGGCCTGCCTTCTGATTCTTACAGGGGCCGCCCGCTTTTCCGATGTGCCGGAGGGGAGCTGGTACGCCCAGCCCGTCGGGGAGATGGCGGCAAAGGGCCTGATCTCCGGCTATCCCGAGGGCGTCTTTGGTCCTGGCGACCCCATCACGGCGGCCCAGTTTGTGGCCATTGCCGCCCGCTGCGCCGGCCTGGCCCCCGTCCCCGGCCAGACGGGCCACTGGGCCGCCGGTTCCCTCCAAGCGGCCCTCCAGGCCGGCTGGTACGACTGGGACGAGATCCCCCCCACAGGGGAGCGGTTTGACCAGCCCATCTCCCGGCAGCTGGCGGTAAAGATTCTCATGCGGGCCCTGCTGCCCCAGGCCCGGGGGGATTACAACACCGAGTCCCGAAAAATCCGGGATTTCTCCCAGCTGGACGGCCGCTACTACGAGCCCGTGCTGGCCGCCTACGCCTCTGGGGTTGTTTCCGGGGACAATTTGGGCAACTTCAATCCCCAAAACGGACTGAGCCGGGCGGAGGCCTGCGTCATGTTTTTACAGGCCATCCGCCGCTCCGGCGGAGTCCAAACTCCCACCGCGGTTCCAGAACCACCGCCTCCCGCGGCGGCAGCCCAGGGCGGCGTGTCGGAACACGGCTGGCTCCAGGTAATCGGGACCCAGCTGTGCGGCGAGGACGGCCAGCCGGTGGTGTTGCGGGGGATGAGCAGCCACGGAATACAGTGGTACGGGCAGTACGCCAGTCCCCAGTCCATCCAAAATACCGCCCAGTATGGAGCCAACCTCTTCCGGGTGGCCATGTACACCGGGGAAAACGGCTACCTCAGCAATCCGGCAGCCATCCGCCAGAAGGTGATCCAGGCGGTGGATGGGGCAATCGCCTGCAACCTGTATGTTATCATCGACTGGCACATCCTCTCTGACGGCGACCCCATGACCTGCGTTACACAGGCGGAGGCCTTCTTTGCGGAGATGGCGGAGCGTTATCGTGACCAGCCCGGGGTGTTGTATGAGATATGCAACGAGCCAAACGGGGCCGTTACCTGGGAGGGGAACGTTAAGCCCTACGCCCAGCGAGTCATCGCCGCCATCCGAAAATCTTCTCCCCGGTCGGTGATTCTGGTGGGCAGCCCCACCTGGAGCCAGGACATCCACCTGGCGGCCCAGTCCCCGCTGGAGGAGGACAACCTGATGTATACCCTCCACTTCTACGCGGGCACCCACGGCGAGGAACTGCGGCGGCGGGTGGACAGCGCGCTGGCAAAGGGCCTGCCCGTCTTTGTCTCGGAGTGGGGGACCAGCCGGGCCGACGGCAGCGGGGGCGTATTTTTAGAGGAGTCGGCGCAGTGGCTGGACTTTTTAGACCGGCGGGGAATCAGTTGGGCCAACTGGTCCCTGTGCGACAAAAACGAGACTTCCGCAGCCTTGCGCCCCGGGACCTCTCCGGACCGGGCCTGGAGCCGGGAAGATCTGAGCCAGTCGGGCGCCTTTGTGTTCTCCCGCTTTGCCATGTCATAGACGCGGCGACCGCCCGCCGCCTGAAAAAATCCGCTGAAACAGTATGTTTCAGCGGATTTTTTGTCATATCAACCGGCGGGGCCGTCCTTACAGGATGTGGACCGACTCTGGGTCAAAGACCAGACGGCACTGATCCCTCACCTGATAGATGCGCTTGTTTTTGGGGTTGTAGTCGGTGAGCTTGACCAGGGTGTTCCCCACTTTCACATGGTAGTTCTGATAGGAGCCCATGAAGCAGGACAGAGTCACCTCACAGGGCAGCCCGCCCTGGTCGGCCAGCACGGCGGACTCAGGCCGGAGCACTACGGTGTACTCGCTCCCGGGGGTCATCCCCTCCTTGGCGGGGACCCGGGCGGAGTGGCCCTCCACCTTCAGGACGGCGTGGTCGCCGTCCATCTTCTCCAGGGTGCCCTTGAGGAAGTTGGCCTCGCCGATGAAATCAGCCACAAACTCGCTGTTGGGGTGGTAGTAAATCTCCTGGGGGGAGCCCATTTGGGCCACCACGCCTTGGTTCATGATGATGATGTTGTCGCTGAGGGCCATGGCCTCGCTCTGGTCGTGGGTGACGTAGATGGCGGTGATGCCCACCTCCTGCTGGATGCGGCGAATTTCCGTCCGCATGGACACGCGCAGCTTGGCGTCCAGGTTGGACAGGGGCTCGTCGAAGAGGAGGACGGAGGGCTCGATCACCAGGGCCCGGGCCAGGGCCACACGCTGCTGCTGTCCGCCGGAGAGCTGGTTGGTCATGCGGCCCTCCATGCCGGTGAGCTCCACCAGGTCCAGGATGCGCATAACCCGCTTTTGAATCTCGTCCTTGGGCACCTTGCGCAGCTTCAGGCCGTAGGCCACGTTGTCGAACACATTGTAGTGGGGAAGGAGGGCGTAGCTCTGGAAGACCATGGCGGTGTCCCGCTTGTTGGGGGTGAGGGCGTTGATGGCCTGCTCTCCCAGGTAGATTTCCCCCTCGTCGGGGCTTTCGAAGCCGGCGATCATCCGCAGGGTAGTGGTCTTGCCGCAGCCCGAGGGGCCCAGCAGGGTGACGAAGGAGCCCGGCTCGATGGTCAGGGAGGTGTCCTTCACCGCGTAAAAGTCTTTGCCCGTCTTGGGGTCCTGGTAGATTTTGGAGATGTGGTCCAGACGGACTCCCTTTTTCACTTTGGACATGGTTTAACCCTCCTTGATTTTCTTGCTGGTGCCAAAGTACTTAATAAACAGGTTCATCAGCAGCACCGAGCCGTAGGTGATGAGGATCAGAATGGTGGCGAAGGCGCAGGCGATGGAGTAGGCGCCCTTCTCGGCAAACTCATTGATCTGTACGGTAATGAGATAGACGCTGGGGGTGACCAGCAGGATGATGGCGGAGATGGCAGTGATGGACCGGACGAAGGCCGTCACCAAGCCGCTGAGGAAGGAGTCTTTAATCAGCGGGAGGGTGACCGTCATAAACACCTTAAAGCTGTCCGCGCCCATGTCGTAGGCCGACTCCTCAATGGACCTATCGATCTGCCGCAGGGCGGAGATGCCGCTGCGGGTGCCGGTGGGCAGGGAGCGGACCACAAAGACGATAACGAGGATGGCCGCGCTGCCGTAGAGTCCCTGCATAAATCCGGTATGGAACACGCCGCCGGAGAATCCACGAATGTACCCCACGCCCAGCACCGTCCCGGGGACGGCCATGGCCAGCATGGATACCGCCTCGATAAAGCCCTTGGATTTAAACTTCCGCTTGACCACCAAATAAGAGATAATCATGGACAACAGGGCGGTGATGGGGGAAGCAATCAGGGAGAGCACGAAGGAGTCGCGGAAGGCCTGAAGGCCGTGGTAGCGGCTGAACACCTGGCCAAACCACTTGAAGGTCAGCGGGGTGAACTTGTAGCCCCAGGTGGGGAACAGGGCCCCGATGGGCACGCAGGCGTACATCATAATGACGAAGATGGTGGCCAGGGAGCACAGGAGGGTCAGGGGAATGGTGACGCTCCTGTCCTCAATGAGCATCCTCCCCCGGCTGGCCTTGCCGGTGAGGGTGGCGGCAGTTTTTGCCTCCAGATAGTATTTTTGGACAATAAACATACAAAGCGTAATGCACAGCAGCACCACGGCCATAGCCGCCGCGCCCTGCTTGTCGTAGGCGCCGGTGATTTGCAGGTAGATGGTGGTGGCCAGGGTGTCATAGGAGCCGCCGATGATCATGGGGTTGGCGAAGTCGGCGATGGACTCAATAAAGGTCACCAGAAAGGCGTTGCCCAGGCCGGGGAGGAGCAAGGGCAGGGTGACGGTCATAAAAACCTTGGACCGGCTGGCCCCCATGTCCCGGGCGGCCTCCTCCAGGGAGGGGTCGATGTTTTTCAGCAGGCCCTTGAGCATCATGTAGCACACCGGGAAGAAGGTCAGTGTCTGGACAATGACGATACCCCAGAAGCCGTAGACGCTGTTGTCCTCCATGCCCAGCAGGAAGTAGGTGATGATGCCCGCCTTGCCGAAGAGCATAATCATGGACAGGGACAGCACAAAGGGGGGCGACACCACGGGGAGCATGGACACCACCTTGAACAGGCCGCCCACAAGCTTCCACATCCTGACGTAGACCTCCACATAGGCGAAGAGCAGGCCCACGACGGTGGACAGAATCCCCACCAGGAAGCCCACCTTCAGGGTGTTGCCGATGGCGGTGCGGAAGGTGGGCATGGCCATGACCTTCTGGAAGGTGGCCAGGGTAAAGCCGTTTCCGCCGTAAAAGCTGTCCACCAGCAGGATGGCCAGGGGGTAAAGGATGAACAGGGTCAAAAACGCGATCAGGACCACGATAGTGCCCACCATAATGGGGTCGGCCATCAGCTTTTTCCGGTCCAGCGCCGCGCTCTGGCTTTTTGCCATGGAGAAGCCCTCCTTTTGTTCAGATTAGAAAAGGGGGGACGGCGGTATGCGCCGTCCCCCGCTGGTTGCGGTGTATTACTCAGTCTGGAAACGGCCAGTGTCGCCGGTATTGGCGCCGGCAGTGGCCAGAGCGGTCATAACTTCCTCGACGTAGGTGCCGATATTCTTGGTGGCGTCGTCGAAGTCATAGTCCATCACGTTGTTGGGGTCCAGCCCGAAGTCGTAGGCGGCCTGGGGCTGCTCCGCGTTGTCGATGACCAGGAACTGGTAGGAGCCTACCTCGTCGGCCTGGTTCACGCAGTCAGGGGACAGGGCGTACTCGATCCACAGCTTGGCGGCGTTAGGGTGCTTGGCGCCCTTGAAGATGGCGGTAGCGCCGATCTCGCAGGAGGTGCCGCTGGAGGGGATGATCAGCTCGATGTTGTCATACCCGTTGTCCAGGATCTGAGTGATGCCGTCATGGAGGAAGCCGATGCCGATGGTGCACTCGCCGGTGCCTACGTTCTTGGAGGGGCCGGAGCCGGACTTGGTGTACACCTCAATGTTTTTGTCCAGGTCTACCAGGTACTGGATGCCCTCGTCGTGGCCGTACTTCTGGATCATGGTGTTGATGACCAGCTTGGCGGTGCCGGCGGTGTTGTAGTTGGACAGCCAGATCAGGCCC
>JAAWLY010000058.1 GCA_022798155.1 Lawsonibacter sp.
AAATTGGTAGACATCTGGTAGACGGGCTGAAAAACGAAACCGCCGCCAACCCCTGGGGCGCAGGGGTTTGACGGCGATTTTGGTAGACTTTTGGTAGACTTTTGGTAGACGCGGCGGTGTTCAGAAAGTGAGGCATAAAAAGACCGCCCTCCAAGGGCGGCCACATGGATGTATCATTTACTGCATTTTCTGGCTCTCCAGATATTCGTCATAGGTCATCTTCCGGTCGATGAGCTTCCCGTCGGCGGTAAAGTCAAAGACCCGATTGCAGACGGTCTGGACGAGCTGGTGGTCGTGGGAGGCCACCAGCACGTTGCACTTGACGGCCTCCAGGCCCTTGTTCAGGGCGGCGATGGACTCCAGGTCCAGATGGTTGGTGGGCTGGTCCAGCATCAACACGTTAGCCCCGGAGAGCATCATCCGGGAGAGCATACACCGTACTTTCTCCCCGCCGGAGAGGACCTTCACCGGCTTGTGGACCTCGTCCCCGGAGAAGAGCATCCGGCCCAGAAAGCCCCGGAGGTACTGCTCCTGGGGGTCAGGGGAGAACTGGCGCAGCCACTGGACCAGGTCGTCGTCGTTGTCCTGAAAGTAGGGGGTGTTGTCCTTGGGGAAGTAGGAGAAGGTAGCGGTCTGGCCCCACTTGATGGTGCCCTCGTCGGGCTCCATCTCTCCGGCCAGAATTTTGAACAGGGCGGTATGGGCATTTTCGTTGTCCCCCACAAAGGCGATCTTCTCATCATGGCCCACAATAAAGGAGACCTTGTCCAGCACCTTCACCCCGTCGATGGTCTTGGACACCTCGGTGACGAAGAGGATGTCCTTGCCCACCTCCCGGTCAGGGGAAAATCCCACCCAGGGGTAGCGGCGGGAGGAGGCGGGCATCTCCTCCACGGTGAGCTTGTCCAGCAGCTTACGCCGGGCGGTGGCCTGTTTGCTCTTGGACTTGTTGGCGGAGAAGCGGGAGATAAAGTCCTGCAGCTCCTTGATCTTCTCCTCGTTGCGCTTGTTCTGGCTCTTGATGAGCTGCTGCACCAACTGGGAAGACTCATACCAGAAGTCGTAGTTGCCCACATACATCTTGATCTTGCCATAGTCGATGTCCACGATGTGGGTGCAGACGGTGTTCAGGAAGTGGCGGTCGTGGGAGACCACAATCACGGTGCCCTCAAAGTCCAGCAGGAAATCCTCCAGCCAGTTCACCGCGTCGATGTCCAGGTTGTTGGTGGGCTCGTCCATCATCAGCAGGTCGGGATTGCCGAACAGGGCCTGGGCCAGCAGCACCTTCACCTTCAGCCGGGAGTCCAGGGTGGCCATGTCGTTATAGTGCAGCTCGGTGCCCAGTCCTAAGCCCTGGAGAATGCGGGAAGCATCGCTCTCCGCCTCCCAGCCCCCCAGCTCGGCGTACTCCTCCTCCAGCTGACAGGCCAGCATCCCGTCCTCGTCGGTCATCTCTTCCTTGGCGTAGAGGGCCTCCTTCTGCTTGCCGATGTCATACAGCCGCTGGTTGCCCATGATGACGGTATCCATCACGTTGTAGGCGTCGTAGGCGTTCTGGTCCTGCTTCAATACCGACATGCGGATATTGGGCAGGATGGACACCTGGCCAGAGGTGGAGTCCAGATCACCGGAGAGAATTTTCAGAAAGGTGGACTTGCCGGCGCCGTTGGCGCCGATGATGCCGTAGCAGTTGCCCCGGAGGAACTGCAGGTCCACGTGGGAAAACAGCGGGGTGCCGCTGTAATTCAGGCTTAAATCAGTAACAGTAATCATAATTGCTCTCCTTTTTTAGCGGGAAAAATATTCGCTGACCATCATACCACAGAAGCGAAAAAAAAGACAGCGCTTTTTTGCAAAACGTTGTCTTTTTTTCATTCACTCCGTTTCACTGCAGCGGTCGATTTTAACATTCAGTTCCCGGAAAAATAGATCGACGAGGTTTTCAATCCGCTCGCAGCACTCTGTATCCTCCAGCCTGCTGTTTTCCAGCACACAGCGGATGGCTTCCAGGGTCTGGACCGCCCGGCTTTCAACGGCGTGGGAGATGACGGTGGGATGTACCCGCTCCATGTGGTCCAACACCATTTTGCCCACCACGGCATGGTAGAGGGCGGTAGGGGTGTCGGGCTCCTCCCGGTTACGCATGGCTGTCACCTCCTTCCAATGTGTAATGTTCCAAGGCGTATTCCAAAAACAGGCCGATAAGCTCGTTGCGGCTGCGCCCCGTTTCCCTTGAAATGTCGTCCATCCGGCTGACCATGGGCTCTCTTAGCCGGACGGAGAAGGTTCTATATCCATCCTCACCTTTGGGTCGTTTGACGGTTACGACCAGCGGGCCACTGTTCACAATATCACCTCAATTCGCCTAAATTCTACAGCAATCGGAGCACCGCGGCTATGCCAAAAAAGATGTTAGGAAATATGTTCGTTTTTTAACACAGTCCGGGAAATTAGTAAAATATTCTTAAAAAAAGTCTATTTTTTCTATTGTAGATTCCTGGTTAATGTGGTATGATGATGTTGGTCGAAAGACCGCCTGTGCATATTAGTCCTTGCGACGGCGGCCAAGCCTCCTCTTGGCCGCCATAAAAATGACCAGGACCCCCGAAGAACGGCCTTCTTCGGGGGTCCTGTTTGACATATCGCAGGCAAAGCGGACTTGCCCGGCAGGACAGCGGTAAAATACTCACCTGCTCACAGCGGGCGGCCGTCCGGCCGCTCTGATAAGATAGCGGCAATGTCCCGGGCGGCCTCTTTCAGATCCAGGGCCAGTCCCTGAAAGAGGCCCATCCCCGCCAGGTTGAGCAGGATCAGCAGTACAACGGGACCGAGTATCATCCCCACCACGCCGGCCAGCTTCATGCCCACATAGATGCTTACCAGAGAGAGGATGGGGGACAGGCCGGTTTGATCACCCACGAACTTCGGCTCCATCACCCGGCGGAACAGGGCGATAATCCCCCAGATGGCCATAAGCCAGGCGGCGCTGGAAAAGTCCCGGGTAAACAGGGCCACAAAGGCCCAGGGGACCATGACGGTGCCCGCGCCGATAACGGGGATGAAGTCCATCACCGCCAGCCCCAGGGCCAGCAGCAGTCCGTAGGGTTGCCGCATCAGGAAAAAACCGGCCAGAAGGATGAAGAATACGCCAACGGACAGCAGAAGCTCCGCTTTCAGATAGCCGCCAAAGGCCCCCAGCGCGGTGGCCTTCAGCTGGCCAAGAACGCGGGTGACCCCCTCGTCCATGTGCTGGACGGTCCGGCTGCGGAGATAGGGGTAATCCGCCGTCAGCATAAAGGCGGCCATAACAAAGATAATCAGGGCAATCAGGAAGGAGGGCAGGCCCATAGCCCGTTCTCCGGCCTCCAGCCCCAGGTTGGCCAGCAGGTCGGGGACCACCTCATACAGCCATTGAAACAGCTTGTCCCCGGCGTTTTCCACCAGCTGGGTCACCTGGGGAGGAACCAGGGTGAGAAGGTGGGCAAAGAGGGCCTCCAGCTGGTTCAGGGCGGCCTGCAGGCTGTCCAGCAGGCCAGACCAGTTCTGTACCAGAGAGACAGCCTGTCCCACGGCGGCGTAAATCAGCAGGGCTGCCCCGCCCCCCGCCAGCCCAAAGAGGAAAACGAGCAAAACGGCGGACAGCAGCTGTCGGTTCCAGCCCAAGGCGCGCTGCATGGACTTGACCAGGGGGTTGAGCAGGGCGGCGGTGATCAGGGCAAGGACGAAGGGGGCGAAAAGAGACAGCAGCGGCCGTCCGAACTTCAGGATGAGAAAGCACCCCGCCGCCCCCAGCAGCAGACGGATGCCCAGCCTTAGCCACAGCGCCCCCCGCTGCTGCCAGGTCAGCTGTTTGTTGGTCATAGGGGATCCCTCCTCCTTTCGTGCAGGGGCCGCGCTGCGGGTCCCTATACAGTTTAGAATACCACAGAATAAATGAATAATCTGTAAAAAAACAGCTGCCGGAATGCCCTTTGCCCCCTGGGCTTTCTTCACCGCGAGTGCTGCGGCCCGATTTTGCCGCCCTGCGCCGTTTTATCGGCGCGGGGATTTAAGAAGCGGTACCAATCGCCTCAACACGCATCTTTGCGGCCAAAATTACCTTTGGCGTCGTTAAAAAATCTTGAAATACACAACGTATTCTTGCGAGTTTTTGCCTTGCCAACGACAATTTTCTCTCGTAAATCTGCATACTTGGGCGAATGGTACAGCTTCTAAAATAATTTCTTGCCACGCAGCGGTCCATAGAGTATCATAGTACCAATCAGCTGCGGTGCTGTCCTCGTACAGATTTACAGTTTTTTAATGATGTCAAAGGGGAAATATGTTACAATATAATAAATCTTTTCCCCGTGCGCAGGCCCTTTGCAGCTTCCAGAGGACTAGGCGCGGTTTGAAAAATGGAAATGTGCCCAACGGCGAGGAATTTTTTTGCCAGACGAAGCCAATTTGACGCAGGAATACTGGATGTATTTCAAGGAAAATTGGCAAAGCATGGCGGAAAAGGAGCCGACGTTTGGGCATGTTGACATTTTTCAAACAAGCCCTAAGGCCCTTGGGAACACCACAGCCTTCGAAATAAATAACAGATATTCTTACTTTGAGAGGGGCGTTATAAAAGATGGACTATTCCAGCAAGAATTTTACGCATAATCTTTGGATTGCGGCGGACAAGCTGCGCGGAAATATGGACCCTTCCGAGTATAAGCAGGTCTTTCTGGGGCTGATTTTCCTAAAATATATTTCAGAAAAATTTCAGCGCAAGTATTACGAGTTAAAGGCTGAAGGCTATGGGTTTGAGGATATCATCGACGAGTATACCAGCTGCGGGGTCTACTACATCCCCGCAGAGGCCCGCTGGGATACCATTATGGCGCATTGCGATTCGCCTGAGCTCGGATCGCATATCGACTCTGTAATTGTGCGCATCGCCCAGGTAAATCCCGATTTAAAGGGGGTCCTGCCCCAATATTTTTCCAGATCAGAGCTCGATACCACCCGTCTGAGCGATATTGTAAAGCTGTTTGACGAAACAATCGACACGGCGCAGAACAGCGACATGCTAAGCGTAGCATACGAATACTGCCTGATGAAATTTGCCGAACAGGAGGGCAGGCGGGCCGGGGAGTTCTATACCCCCCAGAGCATTGTCAAAACCCTGACGCAGTCTGTCGATATCGCGGGCGGGCGGGTTTATGACCCGTGCTGTGGCAGCGGCGGAATGCTTGTACAGGCCGCCAAAGAGATGGTCAAGCGGGGGGGCAGCAAGAGGGATATTTCCTTCTATGGCCAGGAGAGCAACCCAACTACATGGAAAATGTGCTTGATGAACCTGGCAGTCCACGGGATTGAGGCCAATGTGGGACCCTACAATGCAGATGCATTTTTACAGGATATCCACGCCGGTTTAAAGGCGGATTACATACTTGCGTCCCCTCCGTTCAACATGTCAGAGTGGGGGGCGGAGCGTCTCCTGGGGGATGCCCGGTGGCAGTTTGGTATGCCGCCGGCCGGAAACGCCAACTTTGCTTGGTTGCAGCATATGATTTACCACCTGTCGCAGACCGGACGCATGGGGGTGGTCTTATCCAACGGGACGCTCACTTCGCAAGTCGGCAGCGAAGGAGAAATCCGCAAAAAAATCATCTGTGCGGATCTTGTTGAATGTATCGTTTCTATGCCGGGCAAGCTCTTTTACAACACCGCAATTCCGGTGTCAATCTGGTTTATCAACAAGGCGAAAGCTCCCCATCAGCGCGGCAAGGTGCTGTTTATCGACGCAGGCGGCTTTCCCACTCATGGCGCCAAAGAGCTGACTCCGGAACAGATCAGGAAAATTTCCGGTCAGGTATGCGCCTATCGCAGCAACATGGATTATAAAGACGAGCCGGGCTTCTGTGTTGTGGCAGATACAGAGCGGATACAGGAAAATGATTTTACTCTGGTGCCAAGCCGGTATGTGGGCATATCGGAGTCTGTGCTGTCTCTCGACAGATGCGAATCGTCACTGGCCTCTCTTACAGAGGAATTAAAAAACATACTCCATGAAAACCAGCGGCTGGGAAAGGAACTGAAGAAAAAGTTGGAGGTACTCGGCTATGATCTATGATGTCCCTGCTGGCTGGGAGCTGAAGGGATTACAGGAAATTTCCGTCTGCGACCCAGAGGAGTCCTTAAAGCCGGACTCCATCGTCAAACAAATCAACCTGGACAAGCTGATTCCTCATCAAAAATACATCAGCGGCTTTGAGGAAACCCGCTTTGCCGGGAAGGGCAGCAAATTCCGAAATCTGGACGTACTCTTTCCCAAAATCTTATCGGCGCTCATCGGCGGAAAAACCGCGCTGGTCACGCTCCTTGAGGATGGCGAGGTTGGAACCGGCTCCGCGTGGTTCCTCGTGCTCCGGGCCATCCCCCAGGTAAGCGATCCCGATTTTTTATACTACCTGGCCATCACGCCATGGTTTCGCGAAACCGCGTTTAAGGCCTTGGAGGGGACTTCCAGCAGCCAGTACATCAATGCGGCTGTCTTCCTGAAAAATAAGTTTCCCATCCCACCCTATGAGGAGCAGCGCCGTATTGCCGACACACTGTCTGCCATCGACCGTAAGATTCAGAAAAATCTGGAGGCATGCAATAAGCTGGAAGAGATTTTAAAGCGAATCTTTCAAATATGGTTTGTTGACTTTAACTTTCCTGACCGGAACGGCCGCCCCTACAAAGGCAGCGGCGGCGCTTTTTACAACAGCGACCTGGGAGAAATCCCCTGCGGTTGGTCCACAGGATGCCTATCTGAACTTGGCGAAATCGTCCCCGGCACAACGCCCCCCAGGCACATCAGCGACTATTATGCCTCGGAAAACGGGTATCCCTGGATCACGCCAAAGGACCTGTCCCGGCAGAACACAAAATTTATTGCCGACAGCGGCGTCCACATTACGAAAAAAGGCTTTCATGAGTCTAAAATGCACCTGCTGCCAAGGGGCTCAGTCCTCTTCAGCTCCCGCGCGCCAATTGGATATATCGCCATTTCGTCCAATGATCTGACCACAAACCAGGGCTTTCGCTCCATCATCCCAAAAGACGGGATCGGCAGCACATTTCTCTACTATCTGCTGCTGAACAAGACCCGGGAAATTACAAATATGGCCTCTGGCACAACCTTTAAGGAGATATCCGGCGCTGAACTGAAAAAGCTGAAGGTGGTCATTCCAGACCCCGCAACCTTGAGCCTGTTCCGGGCACAGAACGACAGTTTGGCCACCTATCAGGAGAACCTGGAAAAAGAAAACCGGACCTTAACCCAAATCCGCAACGCCCTTCTGCCCCTTTTGATTTCCGGAAGGCTGAGAATTACAGGAGGCTAATATGGCAGAGCCTGAAAGCAAACTGGACATCATCCTGCTGGAGGATGTGGAGCTCAGAGACGCCCAGAACGAGTCGGCCTATTTTTCCCCGCTGAACAAATATATCTATGTGGTTCAAACAATTATTCATGACACCAGAAATGACGATTTCCGGAAGAACAGTATTCCGTTTTTTCGCGGTCAATCGGACAAGAGCTGGGATGTGGAACCCAGTGTTTTCCGGAATAATCTGCTCTGCGCTGAGCACGAGCTGATCCGCGAGGCGGTCCGCCACCGGCCAGACGGTTTGGCCAACAGCCTGACGAACTTTGAGCGCCTGACAAAGCTGCAGCATTACGAAATGCCCACCAGGCTGCTTGACGTTACAGAGAACCCTCTGATTGCCCTCTACTTTGCCTGCGAAGCAATGCCTGAGCACGACGCGGCGGTGTATATGACCCATACATATCCGATTTACTCAAGCTTTAAGGAAGCGCAGATTTTGTCGTATATCGCCCACCTGGACTTAACCGGAGTCTGCCTGCGGGATCTATGGACGGGCTTAAAAAAAGAGCGCGTTGATCTCCCTGACATTGAAGCCATCACGGATGGCAAAGTTGTCGATAATTTTATCGAGCTGATCCAGCGCAATTATTTTGTCCGGGCCAACCTAAACAATCAGAGAATCAAGCAGCAAAGCGGTGCTTTTCTGCTTTCGGGATGCGTGAAAACTTTGGCGGACGGGGATGTGTGGAGCTCTCGTTTGGAAAAAAGCAGCAGATGTCTGGCGGACGAATTTACCCACAAAATCATTATCCCGGCCGGGTTGAAAGCGCAAATTTTAGAGGAGCTGGACCTGTATCATATCAACGAGGCCTCGATCTACCCTGAGCTGGACCACCAGCTGCGGTATATTAAGGACAAGGTCGCCCGGGCCAATGTGATGTATTCCACGCCGGATCATACCGCCGAGGCCGACCTTGTCGAGCTGGAAAGCGGTCCTGAAATTGAGCTGCTGGGCGAAACGGAGGAGGAGACCTCCGCGCCCGCGGAGTCGGCGCCGGATTGGCTGCGTGAGGTTGTGTCCCGTTATATCCCCTCCGGGGAATTTGGGGAGCCAGTCTGCGATATTTTCGCAAGCCGGATCAAGGTGGACTGGACAGACCGAAAACAAATCCAGGCGGACATATCGCGCAATATAACCCGCTATCTGTATCAGCACGAATATGACAGCGACATTGACGTTTGCGCAAGGCTGGCGAAAGCGATTGTCGGCGACGCTGCCGCCGGACAAAAAGCCTGACCGCCGCCTTTCCCCGGCGTTCAGCCCGTAATCAAAGGCGGGCCCTTTTTGTCGTGGGGGGCCTTGGTTTGTTCCGGCCCTTCGGCCCGGAGCAATTCCAGCAAAACCGCCCGTTCATTGCACACTTCTCCGTCCAGCACCCGACGCAGCAGCCCGTTCAGTACCCGCCCCACTTCCGGGCCCTGGGCGATGCCGGCGGCAACAGCGTCCCGGCCGTTCACCGCCAGGTCCTTTAGCGTGAAGCACTGCCCCTGGACGATGATCTCCTCGGCCTGCGCGCTTAGCCGCTCCAATTCTGCCAGGCGGCCCTCGACCTGTTCATAGGCCTGCCCCATACTGTCCGCCCGTTTGACCTCCAGAAGCTGAAAAAAGCCCTCCGCACCCAGCCGGTTCAGCCATCTGCGGACATACTTCTCCTGGCAGGGAATTTGCATATCGTGCCGCTTTACCAAAACAGTCACCCGCTCCCGGGTCCTGTTGTCAAATTTCAACGCCCGGAGCATTTCGTCCGCCAGCCGGGCGCCTGCATCGGCATGACCGAAAAAATGGTCAGTGCCCCCCTCGTCAGTTGATTTACATCCTGGTTTGCCAATATCGTGGAGCAGCATAGTCAGCCGCAGCACTGCATCGGCCGGAGCGGCCTCCACTGCGTGGATGGTGTGCTCCCATCCGCCCCAGCAATGCCAGGGGGTGTTCTGCTCCAGTGCAATCAGCGGCCCCAGCTGCGGCCAGAACTGGCAAAACACCTCCGGATACTGGCGGAGAACCTCGCCCACATTCTGTCCTGCCAGCAGCCTGCACAGTTCCACATGAATCCGCTCTGCCGCCACCTGCCGCAATACTGCCCTGTGCTCCCGGAGCGCCCGGCCGGTGTTTTCCTCTATCTGATACCCCAGCTCCGACGCGAAGCGCAGGGCGCGCATCACCCGCAGCCCGTCTTCCTGAAAGCGCTGTGCGGGCTCACCCACACAGCGGATGAGCTCCCTTTGAATGTCTTCTCTGCCGCCGAATGGGTCCCGCAAACTGCCATCCAACCCCATGGCGATGGCGTTCATGGTAAAATCCCGACGGGCCAGGTCGGTCTCCAGGCTGGAGACAAAACTCACATAGTCGGGTCGGCGGTTGTCAGAGTATGGTCCCTCCCTGCGGTAGGTGGTAACCTCACAGGGGGTGTCCCCCGTCAGCACGGTAACTGTGCCATGCCGCAGTCCGGTCTCAATTACACGCTCTTCTACAAAGCAGGCCCTCGTCTGCTCTGGCAGAGCGGAGGTGCAGATATCCCAGTCGTGGGGCTCCGCCCCCCTCAGCAGATCTCTGACACAGCCGCCCACCAGATAAGCCTCATATCCCGCTTCGGTAAGCCGCTGAAGAACCTGCCGCGCTCCGGCGGAGATTGCAAATTCCGGTTCTTTTCTCATTCTGTCTCCATCTGTAATGCCGCCAAACAGCAGACCCCTCCGGATCCACCGCCTAGGACTCGTTTGAAAAATGTCAAACGCCCAAACGACGGACCTTTCGTCCCCATGCTTCCCCAATTTTTCTTGAAATACATCCAGTATTCCTGGGAAAAATTGTGTTTGCCTGGCGGCGAAATCCCTCGTCGCTGAGCATATTTCCATTTTTCAATCAGCGCCTAAGCTGAAATTTGCTGGGTCCAAAATACCACCCCATAGATTCTCGGAGATCACGCCGTTTTTGCCCGTTGCTGACTTGATTGTATTACGATTCAGAAGCTGTACCAATCGCCTCAGCACACATCTTTCCGGCCAAAATTGCCCTTGGCGCCATGGAAAAATCTGGAAATGCACAACGTATTCCCAGGATTTTGCCTTGCCAACGACAATTTTCTCTCGTAAATCTGCATACTTCGGCGAATGGTACAGCTTCTAAGAGTCAATAAAGCTGCGTATCCGGAGCTTCACACCCAAATTGGCCGCAATTTTCCGGCAGTTTTCTATCTCCTCCGGGCTTTTGTCCTTATCCACAATGGTCATCACTACGTTGGGCACATAGGCGGCGGATTCCCTGGCGAAATCCAGCATGGCCTGATAGGCCGCCTCCCCCTGGACGGGGTGGCACAGGGCCGCGTAGCCGACGGCGTTGTCGGTGTTCAGGGAGATGGATAGGGTGTCGATGCGGCCCTTCAGCTCGGGGCACACGTCCCGGCCGTGGATCAGGTTGGCGTGGCCATTGGTGTTGATGCGCACCGGTGGCAATTTGTTCCCGAAGCGTTCCTTCAGCTGATCCACCAGCCACAGCAGATCGTCAAGGCGGTAGGTGGGTTCGCCGTAGCCGCAGAAGATAATCTCCCGATAGGAGCACACATCCCGGCTGAGGAAGCTGTCCAGGGCCTCCTGGCGGGTGGGCTCCCGCTCCAGCCACAGGGAGTCCTCTGTATAGATGGAGCCCTCCGCCTTGCCCTGGCGCAGGCAGAACTCACAGGCACAGTTGCATTTGTTGGTCAGGTTGACATACAGCGCGCCCTCGTATTCATAAGTGATGGTCATCATACATTTCCCTCAATTCCAAAAAATCTCTTTCCGTTCTCCAGGGTGACCAAAGCGACCTCCTCCGGGTCGAGGCCCTTCACCTGGGCGATGGTCTCCGCCACCCGGTACACCTTGCCCGAGTCGTTGCGCTGGCCCCGGAAGGGCTCGGGGGTCAGGTAGGGGGAGTCGGTCTCGACCATGATCCGGTCCATGGGCAGCCACTGGATGACCTCCAGGGACTTCCGGGCGTTTTTGTAGGTGACCACCCCGGTAAAGGACAGCATCCACCCCAGTTTGACCAGGGTTTTGGCGTCCTCCAGGCTGCCGGAGTAACAGTGGTACACCCCTGTAACCTTTGGATGGTCCTTTACCGTCTCCAGGCAGTCGCGGTGGGCCTCACGGTCGTGGACGATGACGGGCAAATTCAGCTCCTCCGCCAGCTCCAGCTGGGTGTGGAACACCTGCTGCTGAAATTCGTGGGGCGGGTTTTCCTTCCAGTAGTAGTCCAGGCCGATCTCCCCGATGGCTTTTACCTTGGGGTGGGCGGCCAGGGCCCGGAGCTGATCTGGCCAGATCTCCTCCCAGGGGCCGCAGTCAGAGGGGTGGACCCCCACGGCGGCATAGACAAAGGGGAAGCGCTCCGCCAGCTCCACCGCCGCTTTGGAGCTTTCCAGCTCGCAGCCGGGGTTGAGAATCAGCTCCACCCCCTGCTCCGGCATGGAGGCCAAGAGCTCCAGCCGGTCGGCGTTGAAGGCCCCGGAGTCGTAGTGGGCGTGGGTGTCGAATAGGCGCATTCTTGATTCCTCCTGAATTTTTCCCTATCATACTCCAAGGACTGAAAAAAATCAAGAGGGACGTTGGCGTCCCTCTTGGCACATTACGCGTTGCCGAACTCACTGAAGAAGCGGTCGTGGATGGCCTGCACGGCCCGGTCGGCGTCCCGTTCATCCACCAGGACAGAGACCTTGATCTCGCTGGTGGAAATCATGTTGATGTTGATGCCGGCGGAGTACAGCGCCTCGAACATCTTGCTGGCCACGCCGGCGTTGTGGGCCATGCCGGCGCCCACGATAGACACCTTGGCCACGTCCTCGTTGACCTCGATGGACTTACAGCCGATGGACTCCTTGTGCTCCTCCATCACCTCCTGGGCGGCCTGGGCGTCGCCCTGGGCCACGGTGAAGCTGATATCCTTGCTGCCGTCCCGGCCGATGGACTGGAGGATGATATCCACGTTGATGTTTTTCTTGGCCAGCAGGGAGAAGATTTTAAAGGCGATACCGGGCTGATCCATCAGCCCGATCAGAGCGATGCGGGCCACATCCTTGTCCTTGGCCACGCCGCTGACATGCATTTTTTCCATAGTCTTGACGACCTCCTTCACTTTCGTACCGGGCTTTCCGCTGAAGCTGGACAGCACCTCCAGATTGACGCTGTACCGCTTGGCCATCTCCAC
>JAAWLY010000059.1 GCA_022798155.1 Lawsonibacter sp.
CCGCCATGATGGGCATGGACAGGGGGATGACCACGGAGAAGAAGGTGCGCAGCTTGGAGCAGCCGTCAATCTCGCTGGCCTCGATGAGGTCGTGGGGGATGGAATTTTGGAAGTAGTTGCGGACGATAATCATGTTGCCCACCGCCACACCGCCGGGGAGGAACAGGGACCACATGCTGCCCACCAGGCCGGTGGACTTCACTACCAGGTAGGTGGGGACCAGGCCGCCGCCGAAGTACATGGTGATGAGGAAGAAGATGCTCAGCGCCTTGCGGCCGGGCAGGTCCTTCTGGGCCAGGGGGTAGGCGGTGATGTACAGCATGACCACCGAGAAGATGGTGCCGATGACGGTGTACTTCACCGAGTTTAAAAAGCCGGAGACGATATTTTTCTCGGCGAACACCGCCTTATAGCCGTCCAAAGTAAAGCCGCTGGGCAGCAGGAAGGTCTTTCCGGCGTAGACCTGGTAGGGATCGGAGAAGGAGGCCACCAGTACATAATACAGCGGATAGGCCACGATGACAAGGACTACCGCGCAGATTGCCACCAGAATCATGTCGCTGGCCTTTTCGGACATGCCGGTGGACAGGTCTTTTTGCTTTGTCATATTCTTCCGCCCCCTTTACACAAATTCCACGTCCGAGGCCTTGGACGCAATCTTGTTGACGACGAGCAGCAGCACGATGTTCACCGCGGTATTGAACAGGCCCACCGCCGTGGAGTAGCTGTACTTGGTGCTCTCAATGCCCTGCTGGTACACGTAGACGGCGATCACATCGCTGGTGGCCTTGTTCAGGTCAGTCTGGAGCAGCCAGACCTTTTCAAAGCCCACGTTCATCAGCCCGCCGGCGGCCATAATCAGGTTCAGGATGGCCATGGGCAGCAGTTCAGGGATGTCGATGTTCTTGATGCGCTGGAACACCGACGCGCCGTCGATTTTGGCCGCCTCATACAGGCCGGGGTCCACGTTGGCCAGGGTGGCCAGGTAGATGATGCAGCCCCAGCCGGCGTCCTGCCAGATGCCGGAGGCGATGTAGATGGTGCGGAAGGCGGAGGACTGGGTCAAAAAGTCGATCTGGGTGCCCAGAATCAGGTTGATCAGTCCGCCAGAGGGGCTGAGGAAGATGCGGATCATACCACAGATGACCATGACAGAGATGAAGTGGGGGGCGTAGAGCACGGTCTGGACCACCCGCTTGAAGCGGTGGAACCGCAGCTGGTTGATCATCAGGGACAGAATGATGGGGATGGGAAGCTCCACAGCAGGCTGTACAGGCTGATCAGAACGGTGTTCTTAATCATCCGCCAGCAGGTGGGGGAGCTGAAGAAGCGCTGGAACCAGTACCAGCCAACCCATTCGCTGCCCATATAGCCCCGGCTGGCCTTGAAGTCGCGGAAGGCGATCTGCACGCCGTACATGGGGATGTACTTGTAGATGACAGTCAGCGCCACGGGGATCAGCAGCAGCGCGTACAGCTGCCAGTTGTCCGCGATTCGCTGACCCAGGGTCTTGCCCGGCCGGGCAAGAGCGGCGGAGCCCGCCGCTGAGATGCGGTCACCCACATAAGTTGCGGGCTCGGTTTGTGCGTTTGTTTTCATTGGCTCATTCCCTGTTCTTTCCTTTAGCTGCTTGCATTATGAAACGTTACATATACTGTGACATTATGATAATACCGGGGATTCTTCCCTGTCAATCCCTTTCTTTTCGGAAAAAAGCATTTTTCGCTTTTCCACAAAAAGCGCACTTCAAATTTGTGCAGCTGGACGATTCTAGGAAATTTTCTTGAAATTACTTGAAAAATAACGTTTCACAATTATAATGAAATTACTGGTGAAACATTTCACGAACGAAGAGGTGAACTCCATGAAACAGAGAGACAGCGCCCCCACCATGAAGGACGTGGCCCGAGAGGCCGGGGTGGCCCTGGGCACCGTGTCCAAGGTATTTAACAACATCCCCGTGGGGGAGGACTACCGCCGGCGGGTGGAGCAGGCCGCCCAGAAGCTGGGCTACCAGGTGAACAGCTATGCCCGGGGGCTGAAAACCAACCGGACCTTCTCCGTGGCCCTGATCCTGCCCAATGTTACCGATCCCTTTTTCTCCACCCTGGCCCAGGGGGTCTACCAGTCCCTGGCGGCCCGGCAGTATAAGATGCTCCTCTCCCTCACTGCCTTCGACCTGGAGGCGGAGCAGCGGTGCATCCAAATGGTCCAGCAGAACAAGGTGGATGGCATCATCGGCCTGACCTACAACCCCAACCTGGAGGTGGACCCCCGGCTGCCCTATGTGAGCATCGACCGCACCTTCAGTTCCAGCGTGCCCTGTGTGGCGTCGGACAACTTCGGCGGGGGCCAGCTGGCGGCGGAAAAACTGCTGGAGCTGGGGTGTGCGCACCCCCTGTTTCTGCGCATCGGCTCCAGGGTCCCCGGTGAGTCAGACAAGCGGGGGGACGGCTTTGAGTCGGTATTCCGCCAGCGGGGGATAGCGTGCGCCGCCCTGCGCCTCAACGACGAGGAGGGGCTGGCCCCCTTCCGGGACTTCCTGGCCGGTCATATGGACGGGGGAAAGCTGGCTTTCGACGGCATCTTCTGCGTCACTGACACCCTGGCCATCCACGTCCGGAACTTTCTGGAGGAGCTGGGGCTGCGGGTCCCGGAGGATGTTCCGCTTATCGGCTTCGACGGTACCCGGCACTTTGCCACAGGAGATTTTTACTGCTCCACCATCGTCCAGCCCATCGGCCGGCTGGCTGAAACCAGCGTGGACCTGCTCCTCCGGGAGGACCGGAGCAACCTGCCCAGCCTGGTGTGTCTGCCCGTCGCCTATGCCCCCGGGGGCACCACGAAGGAGTAAAGCCATGGCCAGTGAGTATTTCAAGTGGAAATATCGAGATGTCCAGCCCGACCAGCCGGTGGAGCGGACAAAAAAACAGCGCCGCCGAAACTGGTGGCACTACCACAAGTGGCATGTGATGCTGGCAGCGGCGGCGGTGTGCGTGGTGGGCGGCATGGTGTGGAACGCGGTCAGCCAGGTCCGGCCCGACTATCAGATTGCCTATGTGGCGTCCGTCCCCCTTGCGGAGGAGGGGGCTGCCGTCTGGGAGGAGAGGCTGGCCGCCCTGGGCACCGACTGCAACGGGGACGGAAACATTGTGGTCCAGCTGAATCAATATCTCTCCGCCTGGGAGGATGCCATGTACACCGCCGCCTCCAACGTGAAGCTGATGGCCGACCTGGAATCCAACGAGAGCTACTTCTTCCTTCTGGACGACCCGGAGGCCTTCCAGGCGGGGTACGAGGTACTCCGGGAGGACTGGGTGCCGGTGGAAGAGGGGCTCTATCTGGCCCGGCGGATCTTTTGGGAGGACCGGACCCCAGAGAATATGGCGCAGTGCGATATCCTGTGGGAGAGAATAGTAGAGGAGATGGCGGAATGAGAAAGAAAGCGGAGCTTGTTCTGGCGCTGTGCGCGCTGTTGACTCTGGCCGGCTGCGGCCCGGCCGCGCCCCAAAAGGCGGCGGACGGTTTGGACTGGGACGAGAACTGGGTGACGGTGGGGAACATCCTGGGGGTGGACACCCCCGGCGGGCTGGAACCCCGGGAGAACAGCGACGCCCTGTCCGCCAAGGGGATGTACTACGCCACCTGGTCCATCGGAGAGGCGGAGCCCTATGTCAACGCCGACGGCGAGGACGCGGAGATCTACGACGCCCAGATCTATCTTCTGCTGGCGGGCTATGACGCGGCGGAAAAGGCGGAGGACGCCGCTGCGGAGTGGCTGGAGATGGCGTCGGAGCAGTATCAGGTGGAGCACACCTTTGAGGCGGAGCACAACGGGCAGACCTATTCTGCCGTCACCTATACCTGCGCCTCCGAGACCAACCCCTATGCCCGGGGGGCCTCTGCCTTTGGCGCCTATGGCAATTATGCCATCAGCGTGGAAATCCAGTGCCGGGAGGAATCTGACACGGACCCGAGAGGGCTCATGGACAGCTTTCTGCAAAACTGCCACTACGCGGCTTAAAAGGAGGAATTGGACATGGGACTGCTCTTTCCCGAGGACCCGCATTTTAACGAAAACCAGCGCCAGACCGGCTTTTACCGCTACCGGCAGCTGCTGTCGGTCCGGTTTGGCCGGTGGTGGAAGACCAATCTGCTGACGCTGGCCGGTCTTGTCCCTCTGGCGGCGGGGATCTTTACCGCCGTGGCCTCCTCCAGCGTGCTGGTGCTGCTGCCCGCCTCCCTGCTGGGGGGGATGATTGCCGGGCCGTTCTTAGCCGGGATGTACGACGCTATTCTCCGGGGCCTGCGGGACGATCCCCGGCCCTGGTGGGACAGCTATCAGCAGTCCTGGAAGCAGAACTGGAAAGGCAGCCTGATCCCCGGGGCCCTGCTGGGTCTGGCCGCGGGGGTGTACGCCTTTATGGCCATGCTGTTCTGGTGGGCGGAGCGGTCCCCCTCCCTGGGGACGGTGGCGCTGTATCTGTTTTCCCTGCTGGTGGTGCTGATCCTGAATACCCTCTATTGGCCCCAGCTGGTGCTCTTCCGGCAGAAGGCCTCCATCCGCCTGCGCAACTGCCTGCTGTTCTGGGTGACCTGCTTCTGGCGGGTGCTGGGAGTGGGGGTGCTGCAGCTGGGCTATCTGGCCGTGTGCGTGCTGTTTGCCCCCTGGACCCTGCTCCTGCTGCCCATTTTAGGGGTGTGGTACATCCTGTTCCTCTCCCAGTTTCTGATCTATGACCAGCTGGACCAGGTGCTTCATATTGAGGATGCCTTCGGCGATTAAAAGAAGCCCTGCGCGGGTTGTCCCGCGCAGGGCTTCTTTTAGGTTTTCTCGGGCATGGAGGAGGGGTCGTCCACCACCCGCTTGCCGGCCAGGTCCACCCGGCTGTAGTAGACCAGGGTGATGACGCTGCACACCAGCCAGCCCAGGGGGTAGCCGGCGGCCACGGGAAGGGGGGTGTTCGAGATGAAGTTGGTGAGGGCGAAGAGGTAAATCTGCCGGAATACCACAAAGGAGAACAGCATGATGTAAGTGGGCGGCTGGCTGATGCCCGCTCCCCGGAGGGAGCCGGCGTAGATCTGGTTGATGCACACCATCACGTAGCAGGGGCACAGCAGCCGCAGGAACATGACGCCGTAGGTGACCACCTCAGGTTTGTCGTTGAAAAAGGCCACCAGGTATGGGGCGGAGGGGACCACGATGGCAGCCAGCCCCAGGGCGATGCCCCAGGAGAGGAACAGGGCGCAGCGGGTCCCCTTTTTGGCCCGTTCCACCTGGCCGGTGCCCAGGTTCTGCCCCACAAAGGTGGTGGCGGACAAGGCCAGGGACTGCACCGGCAGCAGCAGGAACTGGTCGATTTTGGTGCAGGAGGTCCAGCCGGACATGCAGTCCAGGCCAAAGACGTTGATGTAGGACTGGACAAAGACGTTGGAGAAGGAGGTAATGGCCATCTGGAGGGCGGAGGGAATACCGATGCGGACAATCTGCCGCAGGATGAAGGGGGAGGGGCGCAGCTGCTTCAGGCTCAGGCGGATGAAGTCATCCCCGCGGGCCAGCACAATCAGGGTGAGAATGGCCGAGATGCCCTGGGACAGGATGGTGGCGTAAGCCACCCCTTCCACTCCCATGTGGAAGCCGATGACGAAGAGCAGGTCCAGCACAATGTTCATCAGGGCGCAGATCACCAGAAAGTAGAAGGGCCGCTTGGAGTCGCCCACCGCCCGGAGGATGCCGGAGCCCATGTTGTACAGCATCAGGCCCAGCACACCGGAGAAGTAAATGGTCAGGTAGGTGGTGGCCTCCGGCACGGCCTGGAGGTCGGTTTTCATCAGCCGGAGCATAAAAGGGATGATGAGGATGCCCACAACGGTGAGTACCACCCCCAGCACCAGGGTCATGACGATAGAGGTGTGGACAGTCTGCCGGACCTTGTCGGCCTTTTTGGCCCCATAGTATTGGGAGATGACCACCCCGGCGCCGCTGGCCAGACCCAGGAAAAAACCGATGAGCATGTTGATAATGGGGGTGACGGTGCCCACAGCGGAGTAGGCCTCGTTGCTGACGTACCGGCCCACCACCCACAGGTCTACGGTGTTGTACAGCTGCTGGAACAGGTTGCCCAGCAGCAGCGGAACGGCAAACCGGACCAGATGGCCCACCACGCTGCCCTGGGTCATGTCCACGGCGTGACTGGACCGCTTTACCAGTGTGGACAAGTTGATCTACCTCCTAGAATGTTTGATTTGTAGGGCGGCCTGTGGCCGCCCCTACATGTCATTTCCCGTAATCCAGCCCGGACAGATACCGCCGGGCCAGGTCGAAGGCGTGGCTGGCGGTCTGGGTGCGCAGCCGCTCCCGCATGGGGCGGTTGCCCAGGTGGAGAGCCCGGACGTGGGTGCCCTGGGGGGTGGAAATGGCCACAAACATGGTGCCCACCTCGTTGCCCCGGTCGTCTTTATCCGGACCGGCAACGCCGGTGGAGGACAGGGCGACATCGCAGCCCAGCACGCGCCGAGCCCCCTCGGCCATGGCGGCGGCCACCTCCTTGGAGACGGCGCCGAACTGGTCCAGCATGTCCTGGGGGACGCCCAGCACGCCCGCCTTGACCTGGTTGGTGTAGGACACGATGCCCCCTTTGAAGGCGGCGGAGGCCCCGGGGATGTCGGTGAGCCGCTTGGCAATGAGCCCGCCGGTGCAGCTCTCGGCGGTGCCCAGGGTGAGGCCTTTCTCCGTCAGGGCGTGGAGGACTACATACTCCAGGGAGGGCACGTCCACCCCGTAGACCTTGTCGCCAAAGAGCGCCTTTACCTGTTCCACCGTGGGCTGGAGCAGGGTCTGGGCCTCCTCGTCGGTGGCCGCCTTGGCGGTGACCCGCAGCTCACACTCCCCCTCCTTGGCGTAGGGGGCCAGGGTGGGGTTGGTCATGGCGTTCATCTGCTCCCGCAGCTGGGCCTCCATGGAGGACTCGCCGATGCCGAATAATTTAATGGTGTGGGAGGCGATGACCCCCTCAGACAGAGACAGCAGGTAGGGCTTGGCCCGGTAATGGAACATGGGCCGGCACTCGCTGGGGGGGCCGGGAAGCATGATGACGTGGACCCCCTCCGCCCGGAAGGCGCAGCCCGGGGCGGTACCCCAGTCGTTTTCCAGGATGGTGCACCCCTCGGGGAGCATGGCCTGCTGAAGGTTGTTGTCGGTCATGGGCCGGCCGGTGCGCTGGAAGTAGGAGCGGATGCGCTGGGCCGAGCCCTCGTCAAAGACCAGCTTTTTGCCAAAGGCCTCGGCCAGCACATTTTTGGTCAGGTCGTCGCAGGTGGGACCCAGGCCGCCGGTGGTGATGATGATGTCGGCCCGGCTTTTGGCCAGGGCCACCGCCTCCCGAGCCCGCTGGGGGTTGTCCCCCACCACGGTGTGCCAAAAAACGTTGAGCCCCAGCTCGCTCAGCCCCTGGGAGAGCATCTGTGCGTCGGTGTTGGCGATGTTGCCCAGCAGCAGCTCAGTGCCCACAGAGAGGATTTCTACAGTATGAGACATGGAAAAGACCTCCAGATTACAGCGAAATGTTTAGGATAATAAAATATTATAGCATATAGAAAAGAAAAGGGGTAGCCATTTTCCAATAAGAGGAATGATTTTTGTATAATTTTTCTACTCTTTGGCTGATGTGAGGGAACAAGGGAGAGGGGAACGCAGTTTTTCCACCAATCCAGGCCGGTTTGCTTCGGCACTTTGCCTAAAAAAAGTGAGGAAAAAAGCTGTAAATCTAAAAAACGAACAAAAAACCAGCTGAATCGTAGATAATTCAATATTTTTGTGAACTTTCTGCAATATTTCGACCATTTTACAGTTGAAATTTTTCCTGGATTGGACTACAATAAGACCCGCAAGAGCGAGGAGGGGCCCAACGTGCTGAATATCGTACTGGTCGAGCCGGAGATTCCCCAGAACACCGGCAATATCGCCCGCACCTGCGCCGCCACCCGCAGCCGTCTCCACCTGGTAAAGCCCCTGGGCTTCGACATCAGCGAGAGGGCGGTGCGCCGGGCGGGGCTGGACTACTGGCATATGGTAGACCTGCGCGTCTATGACAGCCTGGACCACTTCTTCGCCGTCAACCCCAATCCAGACCTGTGGATGGCCACCACCAAGGCCCCCCGCGACTACACAAAAGCGCAGTTCCGGGATGGGTGCTGGCTGATGTTCGGCAAGGAGACCGCCGGACTGCCAAGTGGCCTGCGGGAGCGATGGCGGGACCGCTGCCTCCACATCCCCATGCGGTCCGATGCCAGGAGCCTGAACCTGGCCAATTCAGTGGCTGTGATGGCCTACGAGGCTCTGCGGCAGCTGGACTTTCCCGGCCTGTCCGGAACGGGCGAGATGGCGGAAACGATCGTGACCCCCTGAATTTTGTCACCTTTACGAAAAGAAAGGAGTCAAGAAGATGAATTATAACAAAAAAACGGTGAAAGACATCGACGTTAAGGGCAAAAAGGTGTTGCTGCGCTGTGACTTCAACGTGCCCATGGCCAAGGACGGCAGCGGCGTGATTACCGACGACAAGCGCATCCGGGCTGCTCTGCCCACTATCCAGTATCTGCTGGACCAAGGCGCGGCCGTGATTGCCTGCTCCCACATGGGCAAGCCGGTGGCCAGCTTTGACAAGTGGGTGAAGAAGCAGACCGAGAAAGGCAAGGACCCCGCCTCCCTCACCGAGGAGAAGTGGAAGAAGTCCCTGGCTGAGCTGCGCATGGAGCCGGTGGCGGCCCGCCTGGGAGAGCTGCTGGGCAAGCCGGTGATCCTGGCTGATGATGTTGTCGGCCCCGACGCCCAGGCCAAGGCTGCCGCCCTGAAGAGCGGCGAGATCCTGCTGCTCCAGAACACCCGCTTTGAGAAGGGCGAGACCAAGAACGACCCTGAGTTTGCCAAAGAGCTGGCCGCCCTGACCGGGGCTGACGGCGTGTATGTGTCCGACGCCTTCGGCGCGGTCCACCGCGCCCACGCCTCCACCGCCGGCGTGGCGGAGTACCTGCCCGCCGTCTCCGGTTTCCTGATTCAGAAGGAGCTGGACTTCATCGGCGGCGCGCTGGCCAACCCCAAACGGCCCCTGGTGGCCATTTTGGGCGGAAGCAAGGTGAGCTCCAAGATCGGCGTTATCAACAATCTGCTGGAAATTGCCAACACCATCATCATCGGCGGCGGCATGGCCTATACCTTCTCCGCCGCCCAGGGCGGCAAGGTGGGCGACTCCCTGCTGGAGGCCGACTGGAAGGACTACTCCCTGGAGATGATCCAGAAGGCCAAGGACAAGGGCGTGAAGCTCCTCCTGCCTGTGGACACCGTCATCGCCGACAAGTTTGCCCCCGATGCCGACAGCAAAGTGGTGGCCTCCGGCGAGATTCCCGACGGCTGGCAGGGCCTGGATATCGGCCCCGAGACGGTGAAGCTGTACTGCGAGGCTGTGGCCGACGCGGGCACCGTCATCTGGAACGGCCCCATGGGCGTGTTTGAATTTGACAAGTTCGCCGTGGGCACCAAGGCAGTGGCCGAGGCCCTGAGCAAGACCAACGCCATTACCATCATCGGCGGCGGCGACTCCGCGGCCGCTGTGCAGCAGCTGGGCTACGCCGACAAGATGACCCATATCTCCACCGGCGGCGGCGCCTCCCTGGAATTTATGGAGGGCAAAGAGCTGCCCGGCGTGGCCTGCCTGCTGGATGCCTGATTTTCACGGATCCATGGGGCGCTGCGCTAGGCGAGCCCCATCTAAGAATATACGATAGGAGAGATTTACTATGAATCGCCGCTACCGCAAAACTATTATCGCTGGAAACTGGAAGATGAACAACACCCTGTCCCAGACCAAGGCTTTCGCCGAGGAGATCAAGCCCATCATGCCCAAGGGCAAGTGGTGCAATGTGGTGCTGTGCGTCCCCGCTGTGAATATTCAGGCCGCCGTCCGTCTGTTTAAGGACTGCCACATTGCCATCGGCGCGGAAACCTGTCACGAGCTGGACCACGGCGCCTACACCGGCGAGATCACCGCCGCCATGATCAAGGAGGCCGGCGCCAAGTACGTTATCATCGGCCACTCCGAGCGCCGGCAGTACTACAACGAGACCGACTTTACCGTGAACAAGAAGGTCCACGCCGCCATTGAGGCCGGTCTGATCCCCATCATCTGCGTGGGCGAGAGCCTGGAACAGCGGGAGCTGGGGGTCACCATGGAGCTCATCGCCTACCAGGTGAAGTGCGCCCTGGCCAACGTAGCCCCTGAGAAGGTGCGCCACATCGTCATCGCCTACGAGCCCCTGTGGGCCATCGGTACCGGCAAAACCGCCACCGCCGAGCAGGCCGGCGAGGTCTGCCAGGCCATCCGCACCGTCATCCGCAAGGAGTACGGCGCCCATGTGGCCCGCTCTGTCACCATCCAGTACGGCGGCTCCATGAACGCCAAGAACGCCCAGGAGCTGTTGGCCCAGCCCGACGTGGACGGCGGCCTCATCGGCGGCGCCGCCCTGAAGCCCGCTGATTTCGTCAAGATCATCGAGGCAGCCAATCAGGAGTAATCTGCCGGATACGCCCGCACCCCTCTGTAGGGACGCATAGTATGCGTCCGCGGGCGGCCAAAGGCCGCCCCTACAAAGGCGTGGAGTGGAATCGGTGTAAATAAGGAAAGGTTTGTTTTATGAAAACACCTACTACTTTAATCATCATGGACGGGTTTGGCATGGAGGGCCCCTCCGCGGGCAACGCGGTAATCAACGCCCCCACCCCCAACCTAGACCGCATTTTCGCCCAGTCGCCGGGCAGCAAGCTGTCCGCCTCCGGGCTGGACGTGGGCCTGCCCGACGGCCAGATGGGCAACAGCGAGGTGGGCCACACCAACATCGGCGCGGGCCGGGTGGTCTTTCAGGACCTGCCCCACATCAGCCGGGACATTGAGACCGGGGTCTTCTTTGAAAACCCCGCCTATCTGGAGGCCATGGACAACTGCCGGGAGTGGGGCTCCGCCCTTCATCTTATGGGTCTGCTGTCCGACGGCGGTGTCCACAGTCACATCACCCACCTGTTCGCCCTGCTGAAGATGGCCCAGGACCAGGGACTGAAGAAGGTCTATGTCCACTGCTTCCTGGACGGCCGCGACGTCCCCCCCTCCTCCGGCAAGGGCTATGTGGAGCAGCTCCGGGCCAAAATGCAGCAGCTGGGTATCGGCCAGATTGCCACTATTATGGGCCGGTACTACGCCATGGACCGTGACAAGCGCTGGGACCGCCTCCAGAAGGCCTACGACGCCATTGTCTGCGGCCAGGCCCCCTTTGCGGCTGACGGAGCCGAAGCCGTCCAGGCCTCCTACGACGCTGGGGTCACTGACGAGTTCATGGTCCCCGTGGTGTGCGCCAAGGACGCCCAGCTCCGGGACAACGACTCGGTGATCTTCTTCAACTTCCGCCCCGACCGGGCCCGGGAGATTACCCGCACTCTGGTGGACGAGGACTTCACCGACATTGAGCGCAAGACCGGCTTTATCCCAGTGGACTTTGTCTGCACCACCGAGTACGACGCCACCATGCCCAACGTGTCGGTGGCCTATCCCCGGCAGAAGCTGACCAACATCTTTGGGGAGTACATCTCCAACCTGGGACTGACCCAGCTGCGTATTGCCGAGACGGAGAAGTATGCTCATGTGACCTTCTTCTTCAACGGCGGTGTGGAGAAGGTCTTCCCGGGGGAGGACCGGTGCCTTATCAACTCCCCTAAGGTGGCCACCTACGACCTCCAGCCCGAGATGTCCGCCTATGAGGTCACCGAGGAGGCCGTCAAGCGCATCCTCAGCGGCAGCTATGACGTGATCATCCTCAACTTCGCCAACTGCGACATGGTGGGCCATACCGGCGTGTACGAGGCCGCCTGCAAGGCGGTGTCCACCGTGGACGAGTGCGTGGGCAAGGTGGTGGACGCCACCTCCAAGATGGGGGGCGTGTCGCTGATCACCGCCGACCACGGCAACGCCGAGCGGATGGTGGACACCGACGGCTCCCCCTTCACCGCCCACACCACCAACCTGGTGCCCTTCTATATCGTGGGGGCCAACGTCAAGCTGCGGGACGGCCGCCTGTGCGACATCGCCCCCACCATGCTGGACCTGATGGGTCTGGAAAAGCCTGCCGAGATGGACGGTCAGACCCTCATCGTTCCGTAACACAGTGCCCCCGGCGGGGCGTCCCGCCTTTACAATTGATGATCCTATGACAATTTGAAAGGAGATCGAACACCATGAAGCAGATGCTCGAAATTGTTGACGTAATCGGACGCGAGATCCTGGACTCCCGCGGCAATCCCACCGTTGAGGTAGAGGTCTATCTGGAGGACGGCACCATGGGCCGCGCCGCCGTGCCCTCCGGCGCTTCCACTGGCATCTATGAGGCCTGCGAGCTGCGCGACGGCGACAAGGGCCGTTATCTGGGCAAAGGCGTGGAGACCGCGGTGAAGAACGTGAACACCGAGATCGCCGAGTGCCTGATCGGCATGAACGTGCTGGACCAGACCGCCATCGACAAGGCCATGATCGAGCTGGACGGCAAGCCC
>JAAWLY010000060.1 GCA_022798155.1 Lawsonibacter sp.
TTTCAAAGAAAAAATGTGGAAAAACCTTGCTGTCTCTCTCTTTTTTTGGTATAATGTAGGGTGTGGGAAATTATTTGTTTTCAGCCGCCTTCTCTGTCGGTACAGGGGGGGCGCTTTAAAAGTCCGCTCCGCCGCACGCTAAACTGAAAAAAGGAGGAAGGCTCCATGAATCCAGCCGCGGAAGTATGGGAGAAGGTGAAGGCTCTGATGAGCTCTGAAATGACTGCCACCACCCTAAACACCTGGTTTGACGACGCACAGGCCGCCGCTCTGGAGGAGGACCGTTTTGTCCTCTACAGCCCTACCAAATTCAAGCGGGACATTATTGCCGCCCGGTACCTTGTCCCCATTCAAAGCGCCCTTCACGAGCTGTTCTCCACCGACTTTCAGGTGGTAGTCCTCACCGAGGGGGAACTGAGCAGCCTACAGGAGAAATCAAAGTCCTCCTCCTTCCTTCCCGGCACTGAGGAATACACCTTCGACCGGTTCGTGGTAGGGGCCTCCAACAAATTCGCCCATGCCGCCGCCCGAAAGGTGGCCGACAACCCCGGCGAGAGCTATAACCCCCTGTTCATCTTCGGCAACTCCGGCCTGGGGAAAACCCACCTGCTCTACTCCATCGCCCACACCATCCACTCCAACCACCCGGAGTATAAAATTATCTATGTTAAGGGCGACGCCTTTACCAACGAATTGGTGGCCGCCATCCGGGAGGGCCGGAATCAGGAGTTTCGGGACAAATACCGGGGGGCAGACGTGTTCCTTATGGACGACGTACAGTTCATCGCCGGCCGGGACTCCACCCAGGAGGAAATGTTTCATACCTTTAATACCCTGTATGAGCTGAAAAAGCAGATTGTCTTTACCTCCGACCGGCCTCCCAAAGAGATGCTCCGGCTGGAAGACCGGCTGAAAACCCGGTTTGAGTGGGGCCTGCTGGCCGATATTATCCCTCCGGACTATGAAACCCGCATGGCCATTATTAAAAACAAGGCCATCCGCATGGGGATGGACCTGCCCGACTACATCATCCAGCTGATTGCTGAGAATATCACCGCCAACGTGCGGCAAATTGAGGGCACGGTGAACAAGATTATGGCCTTCCAGGACCTGAACGGCGACACCGTGGACAAAAACACCGTCATCCGGGCGGTGAAAGATATCTTTAAGGAGAAATCCGACATTCTGCCCACCGCCGACGTCATCATTGAAGAGGTGTGCAAGTTTTACAACCTGGAACCTGAGCTGCTCCGGGGGCAGGGCCGCTCCAAAGATATCTCTCTGGCCCGGCAGATCGCCATCTACCAGATCCGCCGTATGACCAACCTGTCCCTGAAGGAAATTGGCCAGGAATTTGGCGGCCGGGATCACAGCACTGTCCTCAATGCCCTGAATCGTATTGAGGACCTGGTGAAAAACGACCCCATCAAGGCGGAGATTGTGAAGGATATCACCACCAATATCAATTCCAGATATGAATAGTCTACCGTGCCTGTGATACTGGACAATACACTCACAAGTTCTCCACAGAAAAATGTGGAATGTTGGTGGACAAATGTGGAAAATAGAGAAGGCTGTGGAAATCCCCTCTGTTTTTCCCACACCCCCTGTGGAACCGCTTTTCTTACAGCCCCAAGGCTTTTCGCCGTCTCTCCACATTTTTTTTGCCTACGGTCTACTGTTACTAAAAAATCTTATCCTCTCCTCCCTATGGCGCAGGAGAGAGAAAAATTGGAGGAACCGATTATGAAATTCTCCTGCGAAAAAGCGCTGCTGTCTTCCGCCATATCCGTGGCCTCCCGGGCCGTGGCAACCAAAAGCTCCATCCCGGCCATGGAGGGCATCCTGGTAGAGGCGGGAGACACCCTGCGCCTCACCGGCTACAACCTGGAAACCGGCATACAGGTCACTGTCCCCGCTGAGATTGGGGAGAAAGGGTCTCTGGTCCTGTCCGCCCGGCTCTTTGGCGAGATCATCCGGAAGATGCCTGACGACGTGGTGGCCTTCTCCTCTCAGGATTACATGGTAAATATTCAGTGCGGCCTGTCCAAGTTCAATATCCTGGGCACCGACCCAGAGGAGTTTCCCGAACTGCCCGCCGTGGACCAGCAAAACGCCCTCACCCTGGGCCAGCCCACCCTGCGCTCCATGATCGGTCAGACCCTCTTTGCCGTCAGCGATAATGAGAGCAGACCGATCCACACAGGTTCCCTCTTTGAGGTGGACGAAAACGGCCTGACCGTGGTGTCGGTTGACGGCTACCGGCTCGCTCTGCGCCACGAGGGGGTAGAGGAGAAAAAGGGGGCCGATTCCTTCTCCTTTGTGGTGCCCGGATCCGCTCTGGGCGAGGTGGAAAAGATCTGTTCCGGTGAGGAGTCCGTCACCATCACCCAGGGCGCCCGCCATATCATGTTCCGCACCGGCGACACCGTCCTGGTCTGCCGCCGGCTGGAGGGGGACTTCCTGGCCTACCGCAACGCCATCCCCCGGAACAACACCGTCAAAGTGGAGGTGGAGGCCCGAACCTTGCTTTCCTCCATCGAGCGGGTCTCTTTGATTATCAGCGAGAAGTTAAAGTCCCCCCTGCGCTGTGTCTTTGAGGACGGCGTGGTGTCTATCACCACCAAGACCGCCATCGGCGACGCCGCTGACCAGTGCGTGATAGACGGCGACGGCGGCGGGCTGGAGATCGGCTTTAACAACAAGTACCTGATGGACGCCATCAAGGCCGCCCCTGCCGAAAAGCTGAGAATGGAGTTCACCTCCGGGGTGGCCCCCTGCGTTATCCTGCCCGCCGAAGGGGAGGAGAATTTCACCTATATGGTGCTGCCTGTAAGACTGAAGGCTAACTGACGGGGAGAGCAAAAACGGAGGAAAACAGATGAAATACGCGGCAGATTTTAGAAGGATTGCCCGGGATGCCCTGCGTGGAAGATGGTTTCTCGCTGTGATCGTCAGCCTGGTCGCCGCCTTGCTGGGCGGAGCAGGCAGTGAGGGTCCGGAAATAGAGTTCCATTTTGGTGAGTCGGGCGCGAATCTGGACCTTGGATTTGCGAACCAGACCATTTTCTCCACCGGTGGCGGCTTTGATCCCAGAATCAGGGCCGTCCTTGCGGGGGGTATCCTGTATGTCCTTCTGGCGGCGCTGGTGCTTGCCGCGGTTTATCTGCTTTTGGGCAGCGTGGTCAGTGTGGGCTACTCCAGGTTTACCCTCCAGCTGGTAGACCAGGAAGACGCGGGCTTTGAGCAGTTGTTCCAGTATTTTTCCTATTGGAAAAACGCGGTTTGCACCAGACTTTTAAAAGGAGTATATATTTTCCTGTGGTCCCTGCTTCTCGTCATTCCCGGAATTGTCGCCTCTTACAGCTACGCGATGACAGGATATATTCTGGCGGAACACCCGGAGATGAGTGCCGGAGAGGTAATCTCCGCGTCCAAAGAGATGATGTCCGGCAACCGGTGGAGGCTGTTTTGCCTGCATATCAGCTTTATCGGCTGGGCGATTCTCTGCTCTTTTACCCTTGGTGTGGGCAGCCTGTGGCTGACCCCATACGTGAATATATCGGAGGCCGCTTTCTACCGTGAGGTCTCTGGAACGGAGCGGCATACAATATCCTATGATATATTTTAAAAAATTGGAAATTTACGTTGAAATATCGAGTTTCACGTGAAACATGAGGAAAAGGGGATAAAATGGAGTCACATAATATTAAAATCCACACCGAGTTTATCAAGCTCCAGGACCTGCTGAAATTCGCCGGGGCGGTGGAGACGGGCGGGGACGCCAAGCTCATCATCCAGGAGGGCCGAGTGTCAGTCAACGGCGAGCCCTGCCCCATGCGGGGCAAGAAGCTGCACCCCGGCGACCGAGCGGTCATCGACGGCGAGACGGAGCTTGTGGTCACGTGATCGTCAAGAAGCTGGAGCTGGACTTCTTCCGCAACTACCCCCATCTGGAGGCGGAGTTTGACCCCCGGGTCAACTTGATTTATGGCGACAACGCCCAGGGAAAGACTAACCTGCTGGAGGCGGTGGCCTATCTGTCCGCCGCCCGCTCCCACCGGGCCCGCTACGACCGGGAGATGATTATGCTGGATGTGGGCTCCGCCTTTGTGAAGGGGGAGGTATTCAGCCGGGACCGGGATTTTATTTTGGAGGCCAGGCTCTTCCGGGGCAGGGGACGGCAGCTGTACTCCAACGGGGTAAAGCTGAAAACCGCCGGGGAGCTGGCGGGGATTTTGAATACGGTGCTCTTTTGTCCCGAGGACCTGTCCCTGATCAAGGCGGGGGCGGCAGAGCGGCGGAAATTCTTGGATGGGGCTATCTGCCAGCTGCGTCCCCGATACGCCCAGGCCCTGGCGGAGTACAACCGCCTTTACGAGCACAAGACCCGCATTCTGCGGGACTGGCCGGAGAACCCCTCCTTGCTGGACACCCTGGACGACTTCAACCTCCGCATGGCCCAGACTGGGGCCATTGTAATCCACTACCGGGCCCACTTCATCAAGCGCCTGAAAGAGCACGCCCCCGCCATCCACGCCGACTTCTCCGGGGGCCGGGAGGGGTTGAAGCTGAGTTACGAGACGGTGTCCACAGTGGCAGACCCCCAGGCCCAGCCCCGGGAGCTGCTGACCCTGCTGCTGGAGCACCAGGAGAGCCACCGTCAGGCGGAGATTGACTCCCGGCAGTGTCTGTCCGGGCCCCATAAGGACGATCTTGCCGTCATCATCGGCGGACAGTCCGCAAAAATCTACGCCTCCCAGGGCCAGACCCGGACGGCGGCCCTGTCCCTCAAGCTGGCCCAGCGGGAGATCTTCCAGGAGGAGACAGGGGAGTGGCCCGTCCTCCTGCTGGACGACGTCCTCTCTGAACTGGACCCCCGGCGGCAGGCCTTCGTCCTCAACCGCATCCGGGGCGGGCAAGTGTTCATCACCTGCTGCGAGGAGGAGAAGCTGGAGGGCCTGGAGGGAGGCCGGGTGTTTCACATTCATAACGGGAGGATGATATAGATGTCCATCTGGCACGATATGAAGTTTGTCCTGGAGTGTACCGCTGAAAATCTTTTTATCATGCTTCCGATCCTTCTGCTGTCCGGCGCGGCCGCGTTTTTTGCCGGGCTGGCTGTCAAAAGGAGGGTAAAAAGCGCCGTAACGCGCTTGCTTCCTTTGATTCTTGCCGAGTGCGCCCTGTTTTTGACTATGCTTCCTTATCTGGTCCGGTGGGTTGGCATTCAGTCCTTCACCTGGGGCTTTTGGTATGAGGGGGGATTGGATTTTTACCTGCCATTCTCCGCCATGGTTGGGGGTTTGGCCGGGTATACGCTGGCGTTTCGTGTCCATGGCGGAAAGCTGCCATAGGAGGCTGTATGGAAATTCTCTTTCCCTTTGTTTTCATAGCCTTCTGCGTCCAGTTCTTTACGCTGGGCTGCGTCAAAGATCGCTTTCTGCGGTGGGGCCCAGTTGTTTTAGCGGAGGTTTTGCTTCTGGCCGGAATGATCCATCATTGGATGGACCCGCCCTCCTTTGACATTCTGGGCTGGGAGATCTATCTTTGGATGATGGGCTGCGTGTTTCTGGGCGGCGCGCTGGCCTGGGGCGCTTTTGCCCTGTATGAAAGAAGGAAAAGGTAGAACCTATGTATCTGCATTTAGGACAATCTGTCGTTATCCCAGACGGAGACATTCTAGCCATCTTCGACCTGGATAACGCCAGCTGGGCCTTTAAGACCCGGGAATTTCTGGAGCGGGCGGAGCAGGAGGGCCGGGCCATCTGGCTCACCGACGACCTGCCCCGGTCTTTCATCCTGGCGGATAACCGCCGGGGGGAGCCGGTGGTCTATATCTCACCCTTGTCCTCCGCCACCCTGGCAAACAGAGCGGCGGGGAACGGGTTTGAATAAAACAAGGAGGATGAATGATGGAATCCATTGAATATCTGTGGAAGGATCGCAAGCGCCACCTGGGGCTGCCCCTGTCCTTCACCCGCTACCGTCTCAGCGAGGACCGGCTGTTCTGCGAAACCGGCTTTCTCAATATTAAATCTGACGAGGTGCTGCTCTATCGGGTACGGGACCTTCAGCTGAATATATCCTTGGGCCAGCGCATTTTTGGCGTGGGGACGGTGTGCGTGGTGTCCTCGGACAAGAGCGTTCCCCACCTGGATCTGAAGAACATCAGGCGCCCCAGAGAGGTCAAGGAATTGATCCACCGAAACGTGGAGGCTGCCAAGGACAAGCGGCGGATGCGGACCACTGAGCTGGTGGGCGGAGAGAACGATACTGAGGACTTCCACGAGATGGAGGATCTGGATGACGACCGGCTGGATTAATTGGATACCCTTTACTTAGAGAGAGAGGAAATAAAATGAAACGTTTAGCGGCACTTTTGGCGGCGGCGATGCTTTTGCTGTCTGGCTGCGGGGGAAAACAGGACCAACCGGCGGAGGACCAGAGCACAGAGCGAAACGGCGCGGCCACCATGACCATTGCCCAGACCAAATTTTCCCAGGAGACAGAGGATGTCCTGAAGCTGCTGGAGGTAAAGGGCGGCTTCTATGACTTCGCGGTGGACAGCAGCGTCAGCGGCTACACCATGAACGTCTGGGTGCTGACCAACGGCGAGTGGGTCAGCAATGGGGAGATCACCGGCAAGATCGAGAACAAGCAGGGGCAGATCGGGGTCCAGCTGCTGGAGGACGGCTGCAATTTCTTTCAGCTCGACAGTACGGGACACACCAAATATTCCGTCAAGTACACCACCGGGCTGAAGGAGTGCTCTGCCATCGGGAGGAAGAGCCTGAACACGGATGAGCAGGTCACGATCATTGAGCCGGGCAAGGAGCAGTTCCTGTTCATGGAGCTGGGCTGGAAGGACCCGGCGATTCAGGCCAGTATGATGGACGATTTCCGCACGTCCAACTGCGACGCCGGGGTGGCCGCCACCATCACCTTCACCGCCGCCCCCGGCGCGGCGTCCTGAGCGATAGGCTCCCTTTGAATAAGGAGGTTTCACTGCATGTCTGAAGAATTGAACCAGTTAAATGAACTAAACACCACCCAGACCGACCATGAGTACGGCGGATCGGAGATCCAGGTCCTGGAGGGTCTGGAGGCGGTGCGCAAGCGCCCGGGAATGTATATCGGATCCACCTCAGAGTCGGGGCTGCACCACCTGGTGTATGAGATCGTAGATAACTCCATCGACGAGGCCCTGGCCGGCCACTGCACCGACATCACTGTGACCATCAACCCGGGCAATACCATCACCGTAACCGACAATGGCCGGGGCATCCCGGTGGATATCCAGCCCCAGACGGGTAAGCCCGCCCTGGAGGTGGTCTTTACCATCCTCCATGCCGGCGGCAAATTCGGCGGCGGCGGATACAAGGTGTCCGGCGGCCTTCATGGCGTGGGCGCTTCGGTGGTCAACGCCCTGAGCGAGTGGCTGGAGGTCCAGGTTCACAAAAACGGGGAAATCTACGAGATGAAATTCTCCCGGGGGAAGATTACCCAGGAGATGAAGGTGGTGGGCAAGACCGACCACACCGGCACCACCGTCACCTTCAAGCCCGACCCGGAGATGTTTGAAACCCTGGAGTATAACTACGAAACTCTTCACACCCGTATGCGGGAGGAGGCTTTCCTCAACGCCGGATTGCGCATCCAGACGGTGGATCTGCGCCCCGGGATGGAGCAGGAGGACGACATGTGCTACGAGGGGGGCATCCGGGAGTTTGTCACCTTCATCAACCAGAATAAGGACCCCCTCCATTCTGAGGTCATCTATGTCTCGGGCGCACGGGAGGATTCTATGGCCGAGATTGCCATGCAGTACAACGACGGCTACCAGGAGGTCATGGTTTCTTTTGCCAACAATGTCCGAACCGCCGAGGGCGGTATGCATGAGGAGGGCTTTAAGCGGGCCCTGACCAATGTGCTCAACGCCTACGGCAAAAAGATCAAAATGCTGAAGGACGAGGAAAAGGTGTCCGGCGACGACTGCCGGGAGGGCCTCACCGTGGTCATCTCGGTTAAGCTCACCGAGGCCCAGTTCGAGGGTCAGACCAAGGCCAAGCTGGGCAACAGTGAAATGCGCACCCTGGTGAACAACATCGTCAGCGAAAAGCTGGAGATTTTCCTGGAAGAGAACCCCGGCGTGGGCAAGGCCATTTTAGAAAAGGCCCTCATGGCCAGCCGGGCCCGAGAGGCCGCCCGGAAGGCGAGGGAGTCGGTGCGCCGCAAGTCGGTACTGGAGTCCGGCCAGATGCCTGACAAGCTCCAGGACTGCAACGAGCGGGATCCCGCCCTGTGCGAGCTGTATATCGTGGAGGGCGACTCCGCCGCTGGCTCTGCCATCCAGGGCCGGGACAGCCGGTTCCAGGCTATTTTGTCCATGTGGGGCAAAATGCTCAACGTGGAGAAGGCCCGGGCAGATAAGATCTATGGCAACGACAAGCTCTACCCCCTGGTGCTGGGCCTGGGCGCAGGCATCGGGGACGAGTTCAACATCGACAAGCTGCGCTATCATAAGATCATCATCATGGCCGATGCCGATGTGGACGGCGCTCACATCCGTACCCTGCTGCTCACCTTCTTTTTCCGCTACATGCGTCCCCTGATCGAAAAGGGCTATGTCTACTCCGCCGTGCCCCCCCTGTATAAGCTGACCCGGGGCAAGCAGCAGCGGGTGGCCTACTCCGACGAGGAGCGGGACGCTATCTCCGCTGAGATGCGGGGAAACAATGCCAACGTAAAGGTGGATATCAACCGCTTTAAGGGCCTGGGTGAGATGGACCCCCACGAGCTGTGGGAGACCACCATGGACCCGGAAAAGCGTACCCTGCGCCGCATCACCCTGGACGACGCCGTGGCGGCGGACCAGGTATTTACCATCCTTATGGGGGAGGAAGTGGAGCCCCGCAAGGAGTGGATCGTAAAGAACGCCCAGTATGTGGCCAATCTGGACTTTTAAGGAGGTGACGGGTCATGGGACACAATCGTGATTATAAACCGGAGGATATCGCCTTCCCGGAACAGGTCATTACCGAATCTGAGCTGGTCGGGGAGATGGAAAAAAGCTATATCGAATACGCCATGAGCGTCATTGTAGGCCGGGCCCTGCCCGATGTGCGGGACGGCCTGAAGCCAGTCCACCGCCGCATCCTCTATACCATGTATGAAAGCGGCCTGACCTCTGACAAGCCCTTTAAAAAGTCCGCCACCTGCGTGGGCGACGTGCTGGGTAAATACCACCCCCACGGCGACGCCTCCGTTTACGACGCCATGGTCCGCCTGGCCCAGAGCTTCTCCATGCGGTACATGCTGGTGGACGGCCACGGCAACTTCGGCAGCGTGGACGGCGACCCCCCGGCGGCCTACCGTTACACCGAGGCCAGAATGTCCAAGCTGTCCAACGAGATGCTGCGGGACATCGACAAAGAAACTGTAGACTGGGAGCCCAACTTTGACGAGAGCCGGCAGGAGCCCAAGGTGCTCCCCTCCCGTTTCCCCAATCTGTTGATCAACGGTTCCAGCGGTATTGCCGTGGGTATGGCCACCAGCATCCCGCCCCACAACCTGCGGGAGGTCATCGACGCCACCATCTGCGTGCTGGACGACCCGGAGTGTACCCTGGCCGACCTGATGGAGCACGTCAAGGGCCCCGACTTCCCCACCCGGGGTATTATCATGGGCCGGTCCGGTATCCGCTCCGCCTACGCCACCGGACGGGGCAAAATTGTCCTGCGCGCCCGCACTGAATTTGAAACCTTCGGCAAGGACCGCACCCGTATTATCGTCACTGAGCTGCCCTACCAGGTGAACAAGCGACAGATGATTAAAAATATGGCCGACCAGGTGAAGGACAAACGGCTGGACGGCATCTCCGACATCCGGGACGAGACCGACCGCAACGGTATGCGGGTGGTTATCGAGCTGAAAAAGGACGTCAACCCCCAGGTGATGCTGAATAAACTGTTCACCCAGACGGCGATGCAGTCCAATTTCTCCATCATCATGCTGGCCCTGGTAGAGGTGGACGGCAAGCTCCAGCCCCGGGTGCTGTCCCTGCGCAATGTGCTGGACGAGTACATTGCCTTCCAGGAGCAGGTCATCATCCGCCGCACCAGATACGACCTGAAAAAGGCCCAGGAGCGGGCCCATATTTTGGAGGGCCTGCTCATCGCCCAGGACAACATCGACGAGGTCATCCACATCCTGCGCACCAGCTACAGCAACGGCAAGGAGCGGCTGATGGAGCGTTTCAACCTGGATGACCCCCAGGCCCAGGCCATCTGTGACATGCGGCTGATTTCCCTCCAGGGCCTGAACCGGGAAAAGCTGGAAGCGGAGTACAAGGAGCTGGAGGAGCGCATCGCCTACTTCAATGAGCTGCTGGCCTCTGAAACTATGCTCCGGGGGGTGCTCAAGGACGAGCTCACCGCCATCCGGGACAAGTATGGCGACGACCGGGTGACCGAGATCCAGGACGTGGAGGACGAGATCGATATTGAGGACCTGATCGAGGAGGAGCAGTGTGTGTTCACCCTCACCCAGGCGGGCTATATCAAGCGCACCCCGGTGAGCGAATATGCCGCCCAGTCCAAGGGAGGCATGGGCAAAAAGGGCATCACCACCCGGGAGGAGGACTGCGTGGTAGACGTGTTTACCGCTTCCACCCACGACTATATCCTCTTCTTTACCGACACCGGCAAGGTCTACCGCAAGAAGGGCTACCAGATCCCCGAGAGCGGCAAAACAGCCAAGGGTACCAATATCGTCAACATCCTGCAAGTGGAGCAGGGGGAGCGGGTGCAGACTATGCTCCACTACCGGGAGAACGGCGAAAAGGAGCTGTACCTGTTCATGGTTACCCGCCAGGGCACGGTGAAGCGTCTGCCAGTACAGACCCTGAAAAACCTGCGCAACAACGGTATCCGGGCTCTGCGTCTGGACGAGGGGGACCAGCTGGTCTGTGTCCGGGAGACCGACGGAAGCAAGAAAATCCTCATCGCCACCCACAACGGCATGGCGGTCTGTTTCAACGAAAACGACGTGCGGCCTATGGGCCGGGACGCCGTGGGCGTCCGGGGCATCCGCCTGCGGGAGGGGGACTATGTGGTGGGCGCCGCCCGGATCACCGAGGGCCGGACCGTTCTGTCCATCACCGAGAAGGGCTTTGGCAAGCGCACCCCGGTGGAGGAGTACCGAATCACCAGCCGGGGCGGCGTGGGCATCAAGAACTATATGGTCACCGAAAAGACCGGCCCCATCGTGGGGGTCAAGGTGGTGGATGGCAGCGAGGACCTGCTGCTGGTCACCCAAGCGGGCATTCTTATCCGCACCCATGTGGAGAACATTAAGCTCACCAATAACCGGGCTACCCAGGGCGTCATTGTCATGCGCTTCAAGGGGGAGGGGGATAAGGTCATTTCCCTGGCCTTGGCCGACCGGGAGGAGACCGGCGAGACCGTTCAGTCCGAGGAGGCCCCGCCAGAGGACGAAACTCCGGCGGAGGAATAACCGTAGGGGCCGCCCCCCTGGGCGGCCCAGCTGAAAGGGAGAACTTCTATGAAAAACCGTAAACGGTACACCGTGCAATACAAACCCACCGGGACGGGCAATGTCATGATGCGGGGAATAGGAGTAATTCATGCAGTTATGGGAACGATATTTTTCCTGGCAGGATTGTTTGCCTTGCCCTATATGTGGCTGTTTGGACTGATTTTTGCAATTGTTGGAGGTTTCTTTGCCGTCAACGGAACACTGATCGCCTTGGGGAAAAGCGGCCTGGGCCGCTCCTATCAGGTTGAAACGGAGACGGAGGAAGAGATTCACCAGGAGTTTCGGAAGGTTCCCCCTGTGGAGACCCACGACCACATCCCCTCCACCGCTTTGGACACCAAACGGCGGCTGGAGCAGCTGGAAAGCCTGAGGTCCGCCGGGCTGATTGACGGCCGGGAGTACCGGGAGAAGCGCCAGGAAATTCTGAACGGGCTGTAAGCCCGTTCAGTTTCCATATACAAACATCAGCAAGAAAGGATTGAATTATCATGAATCAAAAAAATCATTGGATAAAGGTTACAGCTTTGGCTCTGAGTACCGCATTGCTGTTGTCCGGGTGTTCCGGCGGCGGCGAAAAAAGCGATACCAGTAAAAAAGATACTGACGTAAGCGCCTCTTCATCCAGTGATGTGTCCAGCGACGCCCCCAAGGATTACAGCAAGTACAACAAATATCTGGATGTAGCCGACATCATAAACGACGATATAGAGCCTATCCTGATTACATACTTCGACAATGTGGACTACGCAGCGGAGTTTAACGTGATTGGGGACTACAGCGCCATCAAAGATGCCGTCCAGTTCTACACCGCCAACACCTACCCGGTGGAGGAGGCCCTTGACTATGCCAAGGAGGAACCGGCCTACCCGAAGGTGGACGCCGCCATACTCGCTATGGGCGACAGCATGATCCAAGTGATGGAGGCACTGGACGATTTGGCCGCCTATATGCGCTTTGACGACTTCGAGGACGACAA
>JAAWLY010000061.1 GCA_022798155.1 Lawsonibacter sp.
AGGGGAACATGTCCCCCCGGCCGGAGGTGAGCACCTCGTCGCCGGAGACCAGCTGGGCCCCCTCTGGCAGGTAGTTCAGCTTCAGCTGGCCCTGGTTCATCAGGGCAAAGTCCCCCTCCAGCACGCCGGCGGAGTAGGTGCGGTTGACGATCCCGCCCATCTGGGTGTCGGTGTTGATAATGGTGGACACGGTGGACCAGTTCAGCCCCACCTTAGACACCACACCCACCAGCACGCCCATTTCGGTGACCACGCAGTCCCCCGCCTCGATGCCGCTGGAGGCGCCTTTGCTCAAGGTGAGGGTGGACTCCCAGTTGAAGTTGGAGCGGGCGGTGACCCGGGCGTCTTCAAAGACGAAGTCCCGCCGCCGGGCCTGGAGGTTGAGCAGCTCCCGGAGCTGGTCGTTTTCCCGGCTGGCCTCCTCGTTCTGCCTGACCTGCGCCTCCAGCTCTCCCACCTGGCTGCGCAGGCTGCTCAGCTCCTGCTCCAGATCCCCGTAGTGGAAGACATAGGTATATACCCCCTCCACCCAGTCGGCGGCGGCGGAGACGCCGCTGCGCAGGGGGGTGACGATGGTGTTGGCCAGGTTGGACAGAGGGTCGGCCTGGCCGCCCATCAAAGAGGAGACGGTTCCGATGAGGATGGTCAGCAGCAGGGCGATGACCAGCAGCAGTATTCCGTTTTGCCGGAGAAAATCTTTCACGTTATAACTCCTTCTCTGCCGCGAGGGCCAGAAGATTCAGGCCGAAGCCCGCCAAGATCCGGCCCAGCCGGCACACCGGCAGGCCCATTACGTTGTAGTAGTCCCCGGAGATCCCCTCCACCAGCAGACAGCCCAGGCCCTGGATGCCGTAGGCCCCGGCCTTGTCCATAGGCTCGCCGGTGGCGGCGTAGAGGGATATCTCCTCCGCCGTCAGGGTGCGGAAGCGGACGGGAGTGGCCTCGTGCTGGGTGATTGTCCGCCCGCCCTGGCAGACCGAAACTCCGGAGTAGACCACATGCTCCCGGCCGGAAAGCCGGGCGAGCATCCCGACGGCCTCTTCCCGGCTGTGGGGCTTGCCCAGTATCTGGCCGTCGATGGCAACAACGGTGTCCGCCGCGATGACCAAGGCGTCGGGGTGGGCGGCGGCCACCTCGGCGCACTTGCGCCGGGACAGCTCCTCCACCAGCTCCGCCGGACTCAGACCGGGGCGGGCGGTCTCCTCGCCCTGAGCGGGGATGATTTTAAAATTGGTGATTCCCATCCGCTCCAGCAGCTCCCGCCGCCGGGGAGATTGGGAGGCCAGTATGATCTTCATAGCAACACCTCGTTTGCGCGCCCTCGTCCCCCGCAGGGAAAGGCCCCTTTTAAAAGGGGCTGTCAGCCGCAGGCTGACTGAGGATTGCGTTCGCAAAGCGAACATACGGAGTAACCGAGGTCTGTAAAACCTTGTCTGCTTCGCACATTTTGGCTGCGCCAAAATACAATCCTCCGCCCCAGTGTGCGCAGTGGGGCACCTCCTTTGCCAAAGAAGGCTTTTTTCCTTATCCTTCGGCCTCCGCTTTGTATTTTGGCTCCGGGTCGTCGGTCAGGCCCAGCAGATAGTCGGCGGAGACATGGTAGTGCTTGCAGATCAAGGCGATGCGCTCGGCGGAGGTGGTGCGATTACCCCGCTCAATCTCGCTGATATGCCCCTTTCCGACATCAAGCAGTATCCCCAAGGTCTTTTGCGTCTCATTATGTTGTGTGCGCAGCGCGAAAATGCGCTGCCCGAAAAGTTCTTTTGAAAACATAGGCTGCATCCCTTGGAAGTACCTTAAAAGAGGACTATAATATGGGACATGAAGTACCCTTAAAAGGTATTGGAGTTGGAGGTTAACAAAAATGGAAAATATCTTATACCAGCTCTTCAGCGGCGGCTATGATATTACCCCAAAACGGGACAAAAAGCAACAGGAACTGGTTCAGAAGATTCTTGCCGAGTGGGGCAAGATTAACGATGCCCTGGGTACAGAGTTTGCAGACCGCCTGGTAGAGCTGGAAGGGGAGCGGGAGGACTGGCAAAATTATCAATATTACCGCTCCGGCTTTCTCCTGGGCGCCCGCCTGATGCTGGAGACGCTGGGTTAGCCCTCCATGCTGGCCTCGCCGGGGCCGTTTTCCAGGTCGCCGGAGACGTGGATGGAGTGGCCCAAAAACAGCTCGCCGTCGCCGAACCAGAAGTCGAACTCGCCGCTCCCCCGAATCTCGATGGACTCCAGCTCCATCCGCTCCATAAACTGCTCCCGGGTGATCTCCGGGGGCTCCCCGTCCTCCTCGCCCAGGTCCTGATTCCAGTCGTTGGCCAGGGAGAGGAGGTCATCCGCGGCGAATTCCCGGACCCGCCTGTTCCACTCCCCGGCGGCGGCCAGCAGGACCTTGGCGTTGGCGAGACAGTCCGCCCGCTCCTCGTCCACGTCGAAGGTGAGGGACACCTGGGTCCCCAGCCAGTCCACCTCGGTCTCAAACCAGTTTACCCGCCGGTCCAGGGTGAAGGTGCCCAGTCCATCCTCCCAGAAGGTGACGGGCTTTTTCTGCTCCTCCAGAATGGCTTTCAGGTCTGGGTCGAAGGCGGGCTCGGGCAGGTCCAGCAGCAGCAGGCGCTTGCCGTCCTCCGACACCCGGCCCCGGAATTTGATGATGTTGTCCGGCCGGACCCGCTGGCGCAGAAAGTCCAGCAGCTTCTCGTCCCCCAGGGTGACCAGGCCGGTTTCCCCCAGATGGATGTCGGGGGAGTCCTCCTCCATCCAGGCGGTCAGGCCGGTGGACAGGCTCCACAGCTCGTCGTCTCGCATCCGTCCCCCGCTGAACCCGTTGGCCCCGGTAACCGCCAGAATGGTCAGCTCCTCCGGCTGAAACTGGGCGGCGAACTCCTTGAAGCGGGGGCTCTCCCCGCTCCGCCCCTTTTCCCTGGACAGCTCCTCCGGCTTCTCGCCCTTCCGCTTAAACAGTCCAAACATATCGAACACTCCTTATTTTCCGGTGGACCCAAAGCCCCCCGCCCCCCGGGCGGTGTCGTCCAGCTGGTCCACCATCTGGATGCTGGCCTGGATCACCGGGGCAATCATCAGCTGGGCGATGCGCTCCCCGGGCTGAACGGTGAAATCCGATTCCCCGGAGTTTTGAAGGCCAACCAATATTTCGCCTCTGTAATCACTGTCTATGACTCCCACACAGTTGGCGGGGGTGATCCCATGCTTGATGCCCAGGCCGCTGCGGGCGTAGACCAAAGCCACATACTGGGCCGAGGGCAGGGCGATGGCGATGCCGGTGGGGATGGTCCGGCGCTGTCCGGCGGGGATGGTTACCGCCTCGTCCATGCAGGCGTGCAGGTCCATGGCCGCCGAACCGGGGGTGGCGTAGAAGGGCAAAGGGATGTCTGTTCCGATTTTAGGGGATACCGCTTTAACTTTCAAGTCCATATTGTAAACTCCTCAAAAATTTATGGGTTTTCTATGTCCACCACCCGCACATACCGGCGCAGGGGGTACTCCCCGTCGTGGCTTTCCAGGGGGAAGGTGTCTGACATGTGTCCGGGGACGGTAATCCGGTTCAGCCCCGCCCGGGCCAGCAGGGCGGACAGCTCCTCCCGCTCCGAGGGGGGACACAGCAGTCCCGCCGTCTGGAGCCGGCCCCGCTGCCGCCGCAGGGTGGGGACGATCTCCTGTCTGGGCAGGCGCTTGACCAGCACATTGCCGTGGAGGTGGGACAGCTCCAGCTCACCGTCCCGGCGCAGGGTGAGGGAACAGCACCGGCCGGGGAAATTCAGGTCGCCGGAGCCGGCCCGGTCCACCATCTGCTCCAGGGCCGTCTCCCGGGCGTAGAGGGCCCCCTGGGCCGTCTGGCCGGGGGTCCTATAGTGAGCGGCGGCGGCCTGCGCTAAAAGGGGAAGAAAGATTTTGCAGAACCGCTCCGCCACGGACAGGTGATCAGTATCCAGGTAAATCACCTGACAGGAGGAGCACAGCAGCCCGCCGGTGCGGACGGCATGGTCCGCCAGACCGGACAAGTCGATCCCCTCCCAGCCGGACAGATAGGCGAAGCTGAGCCGGTGGCCCCACTCGATGAGCTTGCAGCCGGTTGGAGCCAGTTTCCGCATAGCGGCCACCGCCCCGTCCCCGCCCCAGGTGACAACCCCGCCGGCCAGCCTGGCCAGAGCCTGGATGCTCCCGGAATATTTGGAGGGCAGATCAAAGGCGTACAGCCAGGGGGCCAGCTTAGGCTCGATCTCGGTCAGCTTTTGGAACACCGCCAAGGTGAGCCCCCTGTCCCCGTGGGGCAGCTTCACCAGGTTGATATTGCCGGTGAGCAGGCCCTCCACGGCGGTGAAAGCGGGCAGGCCCGCCATATTCCCCGGGGCCACATGGAGCAGCACCCCCAGGGGCCGGACCTCCGAGCGCCCGAAAGGCCGGGGGCCGGCGAGACCGCCCAACTCCAGATTCAGCCTGGCCTCCAGGGTCTTCCGGCTGATCTGAGGCCGGACCCGGTCCAACTCCTCTCTCGTCCCGGGCGGGGCGTATTGGGCAATGAGGCCGTCCAGCGTTCCGCTGTCCAGTTCATTTCCCAGGGAATCCAGGGCGTCCAGGACGGCGTCCGTCTCCAGGGGCGGGCCGCTGAGAGTACGGGAGATGTCTCCTTCCAGGCCGCCCAGGACGGAGTTCAGCTCCCCGTCGGGGAGGAGTTTTCCTCCGGCGAAAATCATGGCATCTCCCCCTTTCCCAGCAGCTCAGCGGCTCCCGCCGCACAGGTGGTGATGTCGTTCAGCCCCGCCCGGCCCAGGATGGTGAGGCAGGGGGACTTCAGCCCGCAGCCGCACTCCTCCCCGGGGGTGAGACAGCCCAGATCGTCGGTCATGACGCTGGTCACCGGGGTGGCGTTGATGAGGGGGGTAATCAGGTTCACCAGCCCCACCTCTCCCATGGGCAGGGGCTCTAAGGTACGCACATCCCGGATGATGACACGGGAGTAGACCGGGACGTGGAAGTGGTGTTTTTTGCAGGTGTTGAAGAAAACCGGGTGCTCCACCGCCCCGAAAAACTCGTGAATGTTCTCCTCCTCCACCCCCAGCACCCGCTTGGCCAGGGCGTAGAGGGTGCCCTTGTCCACCTCCTGGGCGTAGTGCTGCTTCCAGCCCCCGGCCAGGAGAATTTTGGAGCCCTGGGGCAGTCGTACCGACAGCCCCAGCTCCTCCATCCGCTCCATCCCGAACCACAGGTAGGAGGGGAAGGCTACAAGGCGCACCGGCAGAGGGGAGCGGGCCCACCGGGCCAGAGTCCTGACCGCCCCGTCCAGGTCAGGGACATATGTGCCGTTTTTCCACCGCAGGGCGTAGAACCGGCCCAGAGGGGGGGCGAAATGGGTCAGGCCGAACATGGTCCGGGCCACCCCCATTCTGTCCTGTTTTCCCGGCTTGTAGCCCAAAATCACATAGTGGGCGGGCTTAGGAGAGACCAGTTTGTGGTAAAATCCCAGCCGCAGCACCATGGGAATCTCCGCGAAGATGCAGCCCCAGTCGAAGCCCACCCGGCTGAAGCTGCCGCTGGTGCCCGAGGAGGTCACCCGCATCCCCATCCGCCACTCCGGCATGGAGAAAACGGCGTGCCGCTTGAAGAACAGGGTGGGCAAAACGGGCAGCTTTGCCAAATCGTCTATGGTCCGCACCTGCTCGGGGGAAAACCCCTCCGCCTGACAGATGGTCCGGTACTCCGGACAGCGCCTGATGTGGTAGGCGCAGTTGTCCCGGACGGCCCGGAGGAAGCGGGCGTCCGAGCCGGGCAGATCATATACCCGGCTGAGCCAGAAGAGCTTTTGCCGGCTGAGCATAGACACCCTCCTTCCTGATTGATAACAGCGCGCCTTGCACAAATTACTCCACATCCCGGTAATACAGACCCCGGGTAAAGTCGTTGGGCTGGTATTTGCCCAGATTCAGGTACCGCTCCAGCACCTGAGCGCACTCCAAAGCGTTCTCTGTGGTGAACATCAGCCGCGCCCCCCACAGGCCCAGCTTCTGCCAGTCCTTCTGCTTGTCCGCCAAAAAGAGCTTTTTGGAGTTAAGAATCTCGTTTCGGCAGCCCCAGGCCTTGACCACAGGGAACCGCTCCCCCTTCCGGTCGGTGAGCAGGTTCACATTGTCGCAGGTGTGCCGGGAGCAGTGGTTATAGATAATACAGTTTTCGGTAATCATCAGGGGCAGGCGGCCGTAGGCGATAAACTCGGTGGGGATGGTTTTGGACAGGTCCCGAATCTGGGGGAACTTCATCTCAAAGGAGACGGTGGCGGAGATGAGGGACAACCGTTTCAGCTCCTTCATGGTCTGGCTGTTGTACACCCCCAGGCCGTAGTCCCCCCGGACAGCAAAGCCCAGCTGCTGGGCCCGGCGTACTCCGCCCCAGGTGCCGGCCAGGGCCTCGGTCACCCCCATCTCCCGCAGAGCGATCAGGTCCCGCTCCAGCTGGGGCAGCTCCCGGTCGGTGCAGATGCGGGGCAGGGAGACGGCCACCGGCACCCCCGCTTTCCGGCAGCGCTCCACCGCCTCCGGATGGGCGGCCCCCTCGCCGGCGGGGAGGTAGATCAGGGCGGGCTTGAATTTCAGCAGATCGCCGCTGATCTGACCCGCTGTGCGCACCGACAGGGTGAACAGCGGCGGCTCCTTCTGGTTATCGTAGCGCACCCCGGGCTGAAAGGGCTCCCGCCGGCGCTGGGGCGGGGTCTGCCGCTGCCGGGCCAGGTCGTCCAGCGCCCGCCGGCGCAGGTCGTTCAATACAGACAGGGGCAGGGACAGCCCCTCCTCCACTCTGGCCACGGCCTTCTCGCAGCCGAAGGGGGTTCCCCCGGTGCGCTGGAGCTGCCCCTCCACCTTCTCCCGGGTGAGGGGGACATTTTTAGCCGCCTCGGGGACAGGGCCTTCCACCCGGGCCAGCCGGCCCTCCCTGTCCTCCGCCGCCACCTGGGCGGGCTGGCCGGGCTGGATCAGGGCGAACATCCGCACCGGATCCTTCCGGTTTTCCACCCCTTTTTCATAGGTGGCCCGGGCCTGGGCGTACAGCTCCCGGGGCTCCTTCTCCTCCTGGCGGGTGCCGAACATATCCGGCCCCTTCTTCCCCGTAAAATACCCGTCGGTAAACCCCTGGCGGGAGAAGGCCTGCTTTAAAATGTCCAGTTCCTCCAGGGTGGGTTCCCGGCCCTCTTTCAGGGCTTTGGCGTAAATTCCAGTGACGATGGCCACATACTCGGGCCGCTTCATCCGTCCCTCCAGCTTGAGGCAGGCCACCCCCATGTCCTGGAGCTGCTTCAAGTGTCCCGCCATGGACAGGTCCTTCAGGGATAGGGGGTACTGGTCAGCCCTGCCGTTCCAGCCGTAGTTTAAGCGGCAGGGCTGGGCGCACATCCCCCGGTTGCCGCTGCGGCCCCCGATGACCGAGGAGAAAAAGCACTGCCCCGACCAGCACATGCACAGGGCCCCGTGGCCGAAGACCTCGATCTCGATGGGGGAATTTTGACAGATAGAAGCGATCTGATCCCAGCTCAGCTCCCGGCCCAGCACCACCCGGGTCATACCCAGATCAGCGCACAGCTTTACCCCGTCCAGAGAGTGGATGGACATCTGGGTGGAGCCGTGGATGGGCAGGTCGGGGACCGACTGGCGGAGCATCCGGACCACCCCCAGGTCCTGAACAATCACCGCGTCTATCCCGATGCCGCTGGCGTGGGCGGCGATCTCAGCGGCCCCGGGCAGCTCCCGGTCGGTGAGCAGGGTGTTTAGGGTGAGGTTCACCTTGCAGCCCCGGAGATGGCAGTAAGAAACCGCCGCCGCGGCCTCCTCCCGGGAGAAATTTTTGGCCCCGCGGCGGGCGTTGAAGTCCCCATATCCAAAATAGACGGCGTCCGCCCCGTTCTGGACAGCGGCGGTGACCGCCTCCATAGACCCGGCGGGTGCCAAAAGTTCCATAGTTTCTCTCCCCTTTCGCGTTGCTCAGAGCCTCCCCTTTTATGGGGGAGGTGCTCCGAAGGGGCGGCGGGGGGTAGCCCCCCTCGGTCTCGCTCCGCTCGACAGTTGCCCCAAGGAAGCACCTATTTCCTGGTGCTCAGTTTAAAAATCTCCCGCTTGGCCTCAGACAGCTCCAGCTTCAGGGCGCTGGCCTCCTCCAGGTTTTCCTTCACCTGGCGGCGGAGATTTTCCGAGGCCTCCTGCTCCTTTAAAAACTGGTCGGCTACGTTCATGGCGGCTAACACGGCGGCGTCCGTCTGGGACAGGCGGCTGTCCTGGGTGATCTGCTGAATCTGCTGATCCACCAGCGCGGCGCACCGGCGGACGTACTCCTCGTCCTCCACCGCCACCATGGTGTAGTCCTTCCCGCCGATTGTAACCACCACTTTGTTTTTCATAGCGCTTCCTCCCCACACATTACTCTGGGCACACTTTCCCAGTTTTTTCGATATAGACATTATAACATAACTGGACCGCTTTGGAAATGAAATATTTCTTGAATTTTATTTTGTGGAAAAGCGGGTTTTCAAAAAGGATGGACGCGGAGCGGATTTTGTTGTAGAATAGAAAAACAGCGATTTTTCAGAAGGGGGGGCGCCCGCCCATTGCAGACACTTCTTCCCGGCCAGGTGCTGGCCCTCGCCGCTCAGGCGGCGGACCGGCTGTTAAAGCTGGACAGCGGCGACGCCGCCCTGCTGTATCTCCAGCTGCTCCGCCATGGGGGGACCGACGGCCTAAAGTGGACCGAGACCCGCCTCCAGGGGGCGCTGGAGCAGCTGCGCGCCCAGGGGCTGGCCCCCAATGAGCTGCCCGCCCCGGCGGAGCCCCCCGTCCCGGAGGCCCCGCCCCCGGACTACTCCACCGAGGATATCACCCAGGCCCTGGCGGAGGAAAATTCCACCTTCCCCGCCCTGGTCAGCGAGGTGGAGCGGCGGCTGGGCAAACGGCTGTCCGCCGCCGACCTGAAAAGCCTCTACACTTTGTATGACTACCTGGCCCTTCCCGCCGAGGTGATTCTTATGCTGTTGGGCTGGTGCATGGAGGAGGTCACCCGAAAATACGGCCCGGGCCGAAAGCCCTTCCTGTCCCAGATCAAGAAGGAGGGCTTTATCTGGGCCCGCCGGGGGGTAGACACCATGGAGCGGGCGGAGGAGCATATCGCCAAACTGACCCGGCTGCGGGGGCGGGAGGCGGAGGTGTTCCGCCTGCTGGATATCCCCCTCCGCCCCCTGGTGGAGCGGGAAAAGACCTACATTGCCGCCTGGGACGACATGGGCTTTGACGACGAGGCCATCCGCATGGCCTATGAGCGGACGGTTTTGAAAAAGCAGTCCATGGACTGGGGTTATATGAATGGCATACTGCGCCGCTGGCACGAGAAGGGGCTGCACACCGCCGCCGCCGTCCAAACCGGCGACCGGGACCCCAGGCCGGTCCGGGCAGGGGGAGCCCAAAGGACGGCCCCGCCCTCCGCCGACCAGGAGCGCCAGGCCCGGGAGGATATGGAGCGGATGCGCCGCCTGATGGAACAGATGAAACAGGAGGAAAATTGACATGGCATTTGACGCCAACGTGCTGCGCCGGGCCAACCAGCGGCTGGAGCAGGAGCGCCGGGAGCGGGAGGAGCGGGAGGAGCGGCTGCGCCTGGAGGCCTATGAGCGGGAGCCCAGGCTGGAGCAGCTGGACCGCCGGATTCGGGGCACCATGGCCGGCCTGGTGGCCGCCGCCCTGCGCCAGGGGGACAACCCGGTGGAGGCCGTCCGAAAGGTGCGGAAGGAGAACCAGGAGCTGCAGCGGGAGCGGGCCGTTCTGCTGGGGGCCATAGGTTTGCCGGAGGACGCCCTGGACGAAAAGCCGGCCTGTCCTCTGTGTGGGGATCGGGGCTGGCAGGGGGCCAAAATGTGCCGCTGCCTGAGAGAGCTGTGTACCCGGGAGCAGATCCGGGAGCTGTCTAAGCTGCTGGATCTGGGGGAGCAGTCTTTCGATGCTTTCCGCCTGGACTACTACAGCCAAACCGTCTACCCCGGCCGGGGGACCTCCCCCCGGAGTAATATGGAACTGGTCTACGACGTCTGCCTGAACTACGCCACCAAATTCGGCCGCTTTGCCGTTAAAAACCTGTTTCTCACCGGGACGCCCGGGCTGGGCAAGACCTTCCTATCCGCCTGTATCGCCCGCACCGTGTCGGAAAACGGGTTCTCGGTGGTCTACGACACGGCGGGGAATGTCTTCGCCCAGTTTGAGGCGCGGAAGTTTCTTCGGGACAGCCGGGACGGCCTGGAGGCCCGGGACGAGACCCGGCGGTATCTCAACTGCGACCTGCTGATTCTGGACGACCTGGGCAGCGAGCTGACCACCCAGTTTACCCAGTCCGCCCTCTATGAGCTGATCAATAGCCGGTTGGTGTCGGGCAGGCGGACCGTCATCTCCTCCAACCTGTCCATGGGAGAGGTGGCCCGGCGCTATATCCCCCAGATTACCTCCCGGCTGGAGGGGGAGTACCATGTTCTCCACTTCTTCGGGGACGATATCCGACTGTTGAGAAAAAACCGGCTATAAACCATAAAAGGAGCAGTTTCCATGATCTACGCAATGATTGCCGCGGCCCTGGTGGCCGTGGACCAGATTGTAAAATATTTGGTGATGACTAACATCGCCTTTGGGGACCACGTCCCTTTCATTCCCTGCATTCTGGAGCTGACCTATGTGGAGAACACCGGGGCGGCTTTCTCCATCTTCTCAGGCCACACCTGGGTGCTGGCCCTGGTGTCGCTGGTGATGTCGGCGGTGCTGGCCCTGGCCCTGTGGAAGGGGCTGTTCAAGCACCCCTTCGGCAAGCTGGCCCTGACCCTGCTGCTGGCGGGGGCGGTGGGTAATTTGATCGACCGGGCCTTCCGGGGCTTTGTGGTGGATATGTTCAATGTGCTGTTCATGCGCTTCGCGGTGTTCAACGTGGCGGACATCTGTGTGGTGGTGGGAGGCGTCGCCGCCGGAATCTACTACCTGTTCCTGATGGACAAGCTGGAGCCCAAGAAGGAGGAGCCCCATGGAGACGCTGAGGCTGACTGCTGAGCGGAAGGAAGAGCGGGCGGACGCCCTGCTGGCCCGTCTGGTCCCCGGCCTGACTCGCTCCGGGGCCCAGAAGCTGCTGGAGCGGGGGGCGGTGACGCTGAACGGAAAGCCGATGCGGAAAAACGGCCGGCCCGCCCCCGGGGAGGTGTTGGAGGTGGTCTTCCCAGACCCGGAGCCCATCGACGTGGTCCCCCAGGACATCCCCCTGGATGTGATCTATGAGGATGGTGACGTGATCGTGGTCAACAAGCCGGTGGGGCTGGTGGTCCACCCCGCCCCCGGCCACCCGGACGGAACCTTGGTCAACGCTCTGTTATATCACTGCGGGAATTCACTGTCCGGCATCAACGGGGAGCTGCGCCCCGGCATCGTCCACCGCATCGACCGGGACACCTCCGGGCTTATCATCGCCGCCAAGAACGACCGCGCCCACCTGGCTTTGGCCGCCCAGCTCCAGGACCACAGTCTGGCCCGGACCTACGAGGCGGTGGCGGTGGGCGGCCTGAAGGAGGACGGCGGCACGGTAAGCGCCCCCATCGGACGCCATCCGGTGGACCGGAAGAAAATGGCCATCGACCGCAAAAACGGCCGGGAAGCGATCACCCACTGGACCGTCCTGGCCCGGTATCCGGGGTATACCCACGTGGAGTGCCGCCTGGAGACGGGCCGCACCCATCAGATCCGGGTCCACCTTTCCTCCATCGGCCACCCCCTGCTGGGGGATACGGTGTACGGGGCGAAAAAGCCCGTCCCCGGCTTGGCGGGACAGTGCCTTCACGCCCGGCGGCTGCGGTTCCTCCACCCCGCCACCGGGGAACCGGTGGAGCTGGAGTGCCCCCTGCCGGACTGGTTCCGGGACATTTTACGGAAAATTGACCGGTAATTGGCGAAAATCCCCCTTGACAACCCTGCAAAAACCGGATAGAATACGGAACACATATGCAAAACGCTTGGAAAAGGACGAGTACCCGCCCCCGAGACGCGAAGAGAGCCGCCGTTTGGTGCAAGGCGGACGGGAGGGAGCGGTGAACATCACCTTGGAGCTGAGGGCTGAACTACAGTAAGCCCCTCCGGACGCCCCCGTTACCGGGCAGCTTTTGAGCGGCCGGGATTTTCCCGGCAAGAAGAGTGGTACCGCAGAGGTTTGCGCCTTTGTCTCTTTGTGGAGGCAGGGGCGTTTTATTTTGCGGGAACTTTCGGAGAAGCACCAAAAGGCCCCCTTGCCAAAGGGGGCTGGCAGCGGCGTGAGCCGCTGACTGGGGGATTCCGTTTTTAGGGAGCTTTCCACTTAACGAATCCCTCCACCACCGGGCTTTGCCCGGCGGTCCCCCTCCCTTTGGCAAGGGAGGCTTGCCGCCTGCGGGCGGGACGAGAGAACAAAGGAGGAACGCT
>JAAWLY010000062.1 GCA_022798155.1 Lawsonibacter sp.
CCACTGTCCCCGGCCTGATTCAGATCGCCCAGTTTTTTGGCGTCAGTACCGATTACCTCCTGGGCCTGACCGACAAGCGGGAAGTCAACAGGTGAGCGCATGGAACGCAACATTGCTTTAAAACTGATGTACAACGGCACGGCCTACCACGGGTGGCAGGTGCAGAAGAACGCCGTCTCGGTGGCGGAGACGCTGGAAAAGGCCCTGGCGGCCACGGTGGGCCACCCGGTAAAGTGCACCGGGGCGGGGCGCACCGACGCGGGGGTCCACGCGGAAACCTACGTGGCCAACTTCCACACCAGCTCCCGCATCCCCCTGGACAAGCTGCCCCTGGCGGTCAACACCCGCCTGCCCGACGACATTGTGGTGGTCAGGGCCACCCAGGTGCCCGACTCCTTCAACGCCATCGGCTCCTGCCAGAAGAAGGAATACACCTACAAAATCTACAACTCCCGGCTGGGCAACCCCTTTTATGTCAACCGGGCCTGGTTCTACCCCAGGCACCTGGATGAAACAATCATGGCCCGGGCGGCGGCGCAGTTTGTGGGCACCCACGACTTCCGGGCGGTGCGCTCGGTGGGGACGGAGACCAAAACCACCGTGCGCACGGTGTACTGGTTCGACGTGGAGCGCGCCGGTGAGCTGATCTCCTGCCGGGTGTGCGCCAACGGCTTTCTCTACAACATGGTCCGGGCCATGGTGGGCACCATCGTCTACGCCGCCGAGGGCAAGCTGGCCCCGGCGGACATCCCGGCCATTTTGGAGTCGGGCAACCGGACCCTGGCCGGGCCCACTGTCCCTCCTGGGGGCCTGTATATGACAAAATTGTGGTATGAAGAGGATGTATTATAAGTAAGCTATGGACGAGAAGGCACGCGCCCCCAAGCGGGTAAAAAAACCGAATATTTTTGTCCGGCTGGTGGCGCTGGCGGTCACAGCGGCGCTGATTCTGGGCGCGCTGGCCCTGGTGGTCTACCGGGACCGCTTTAACCTGGACGCCGTCAAGCGCTGGATGACCTACCGCAGCCTGCCCACCAGCGCCACCGGCGAGGCCGCCCCCTTCTCCCACGCCGGGGGTGACAAGCTGGACCTGGCCTATCTGGAGGGCGGGGTGGTCACCGCCTCCACCGCAGGGGCCCACTATTACGACCTGACCGGCCAGCATCTGGCCGAGGAGGTGCTGTCCATGGAAAACCCGGTGCTCTCCGCCTCCCGCTCCACCGGGGTGGTCTACGATGTCGGCGGTCAGTCCCTGTTCGCCTTCCGCGGCGGCGGGGAGTCCTTCTCCCTCTCTCTCAGCGGCGGCGCAGACCTGCTGTCCGCCCGGCCCAACGACAGCGGCTGGCTGGCCGTCACCGCCCAGCAGAGCGGCTTTAAGGGCGCGGTCACCGTATACAACAGCCTGGGGAAGGAAATGATTCAAATCAGCCTGTCCTCCACCTTCGCGGTGGATGCCGCCATCTCCCCCAACTGCAAAACGGTGGCGGTGGTCACCATGGGCCAGGAGGGGGGCAGCTTTTTCAGCCGCCTGCTGCTCTACCGCATCAACCAGACCGAGCCCTATGCCCAGGCGGACCTGGGCAGCCTGACCGTGCTGGACCTGGAGTATGAAAACGGGGTTCTCTGGGTGCTGGGCGAGGACCGGCTGCTGATTATCAACGCCGAGGACGCCAGTATGCAGAGTTACACCTTCGCCCCCAACTATCTGAAGGGCTGTTCCCTCAGCGGAGACGGCTTTGCCCTGCTCCTCACCGGGCGGTACCGCTCCGGCGGGGCCACCCAGGCCACCATTGTCCACGGCGCCGACCAGTCCGCCCGGAGCATCAACCTCACCAGCCAGGTGTTGGACTACGCCGCCGCCGGGAACTACTGCGCCATCCTCTCCGGCAGCCGCCTGACCCTCCTGGACCAGGACCTGACCTCCATCGCCACCCTGGACAATCCCCAGGCCGCCCGGTATGTGGACCTGGCCGCAAACGGCTCCGCCCTGCTGGCCAACGACCAGCAGGCCTGGATCTACATCCCCCCATCCTGACAATCCGGAGGACTTTTTCATGAATTACATCCTGTTTGACATCGCCGTTGCCGCAATTCTGCTCTTTTTCCTCTGGCGGGGCTATCGCAAGGGCCTTGTGCTCACCCTGTGCTCCCTGCTGGCCGTCTTTGTGGCACTGGTCGGTGCTTCCTTCCTCTCCAACGCTCTGGCCGGGCCGGTGGCCAAGGCGGTAGAGCCTGTGGTGGCCGAACGTATTCAGGAATCGCTCGCCGAAGCCATCCGGAGCACGGAATTTATCTCCACGGACGGCGGAGTGGCCCAGTCGCCGGAAGATGTGGCCTTGGCCGGCGTCGTCCAACATCTGAAGGAAACCGAATTGTTCCAAGGGTTTGCCGATGCGTTCCAGAAGGCGGTGGACAGCGGCGTGGCGGAGGTCACTGCCAATGCGGCCCAGTCCCTGGCCCATTTCGTGGCGGTGCAGATCGCCCGGATGGTGATTTTTGCCGTGGCTTTCTTCGCCGTGCTTATCGCCTGGTATTTTCTCAGCCATGCTCTGGACCTGGTGGCCCATCTGCCTGTGCTTTACACCGCCAACCGCTGGGGCGGCGGCATCGCCGGTCTGGTCAAGGGGGCGCTGGTGCTCTTTATTGCCGGTTGGCTGCTGAAGGACAGCCTCCCCCCAGAGGCGGTACAGCAGACAATTCTGCTGAAATTCTTCTGTACCGTCAGTCCGTTGTCATTTTTCCTGTAAACCCTGTATTTCTCAGGGGCAGTGTTCATAGCCAGTTCATAATTGAGGTGTACTATCTCCTCAAACGTGGACTTTTCCCGAAAGGAGCGTATTTACCATGCAGCCTACTATGTGCAGCCGCTGCGGCAAAAATGTGGCGGTCATCTTCATTACAAAATTAGAGGGCGGCACCTCCAAAAACGAGGGGCTGTGCCTGAAGTGCGCCCGGGAGATGGGCATCAAGCCCATCGACGACATGATGAAAAAAATGGGCATCAGTGACGAGGACCTGGACAGCCTCACCACCGAGATGATGTCCGCCTTCGGCGGCGCCGAGGGGATCGAGGGGATGATGTCCCCCGCCAAGGAAGAGGACGACGAGGAGGACGACGGCCGCACTGCCACCTTCCCCTTCCTCAACCAGCTCTTCGGCGGCGGCTCCTCCACCCCTGAAAAATCCTCCGAGGGGGCCGCTCCCCCCCCTGCCCGGGGCGATAAGCAGGCCAAGCCCGCCAAGCGGAAGTTTTTAGACAGCTACTGCATCTCCCTGACCCAGCGGGCCCAGGAGGGCAAGCTGGATCAGCTCATCGGCCGGGAGCGGGAGCTGGAGCGGGTGGTGCAGATTCTCAACCGCCGGCAGAAAAACAACCCCTGTCTCATCGGCGAGCCCGGCGTGGGCAAAACCGCCATCGCCGAGGGCCTGGCCCAGCGCATCGCCAACAAGGATGTGCCCTACAAGCTGCTGGAGAAGGAGGTCTATCTGCTGGACCTCACCGCCCTGGTGGCGGGCACCCAGTTCCGGGGCCAGTTTGAAAGCCGGATGAAGGGCCTCATTGAGGAGATCAAAAAGCTGGGCAACATCATTCTGGTCATCGACGAGGTCCACACCATTGTGGGCGCCGGCGACGCCGAGGGCTCTATGAACGCCGCCAACATCCTAAAGCCCGCCCTTAGCCGGGGGGAGCTCCAGGTCATCGGCGCCACCACCCTCAACGAGTACCGCAAGCACATCGAGAAGGACACCGCTCTGGAGCGGCGGTTCCAGCCCGTCATCGTGGAGGAGCCCTCCATTGAGGACAGCGTCAAGGTCATCGAGGGCATCGCCCCCTACTACGAATCCTTCCATCAGGTGGCCGTCTCCCCCGCCATGTGCCGGCTGGCCGTCACCATGAGCGAGCGGTATATCACCGACCGCTACCTCCCCGACAAGGCCATCGACCTCATCGACGAGGCCTGTTCCAATGTGAACCTCCACAACAAGGCCCTGGCCCGCCTGAACGCGGTGGACAAGGAGCTGGCCGACCTGGCCAAGGAGAAGGAGGTCATGATGGCCGCCGCCACCGAGGAGTCCTACAAGCGCCTGGCTGACATCAAGAGCACAGAGCTGCGCCTGGAGGAGGAGAAAAAGAGCCTGGAGGGCGAAGCCCACCCCGCCCTCACGCAGGAGCACCTGGCCAACGTCATCGAGCTTTGGACCAACATTCCCGCCAGCCGCATCCAGGAGCAGGAGTTCCAGCGGCTGGCCAAGCTGGAGGAGCGGCTGTCCGCCCACGTCATCGGCCAGGACGAGGCGGTAAAGGCGGTGTCCGCCGCCATCCGCCGGGGCCGTGTGGGCATCTCCCCCAAGCACAAGCCGGTGTCCTTCATCTTCGTGGGCTCCACCGGCGTGGGCAAAACCGAGCTGGTCAAGCAGCTGGCCGCCGACCTGTTCGACTCCCCGGATTCCCTCATCCGGCTGGATATGTCTGAGTTTATGGAAAAGCACGCCGTCTCCCGCATCATTGGTTCCCCCCCGGGCTATGTGGGCTACGACGAGGCGGGCCAGCTCACCGAGAAAATTCGCCGCAAGCCCTACAGTGTCGTCCTCTTTGACGAGATCGAGAAGGCCCACCCCGATGTGCTGAACATCCTCCTCCAGATTCTGGACGACGGCCGGGTCACCGACGCCCACGGCCGGGTGGTCAACTTTGAGAACACCGTCATCGTCATGACCACCAACGCCGGGAGCAACACCAAGGGGGGCGGCTCGGTGGGCTTCGGCCGCACCGCCAACGAGCAGGGCAAGGACCGGGCCATGAAGGCGCTGAACGACTTCCTCCGCCCCGAGTTTATCAACCGCATCGACGAGATCGTCTACTTCAACCAGCTCACCGAGGACAACTTCAAGGCCATCGCCGTGCTCATGCTCAAGGAGCTGGTGGGCACCCTGGAGGAGAAGGAAATCCACTTCACTTGGGACGACACCCTGCTGGACTACCTGGTGAAGAAATCCTATTCCGCCACCTACGGCGCCCGGAACCTGCGCAGGCTCATCCAGAAGGAGCTGGAGGACGCCATTGCCGTCCGGCTCATCGAGGGGTATCAGAGCCCGGTGTCCCAGCTGAAAGCTGTCTCCGACGGGGAGAAGCTGGAGCTGCTGGCGATGTAACGCCAAAAACAGCGGCGCATGGTTTTCATGTGCCGCTGTTGTCATAGGGAGAGAGAGACGTGGAAGAAGAACGGATTTTGAAGAAGGATGGGGTGCGCTTGGTGCGCAAGCGGCTGAAGGAGCTGCTGAAGCCGCTGGGCTTTCAGTCCCGCTCCACCAACCAGCTCATCCGGGGCCGGGAGCACTTTATCGACATGGTAGACCTGGACACCGCCGGCTACCATTTGACCCCCCACTATCATATCTACTACCGCTCCGCCCCCTTTGCCCGACTGTCCGGCGACATGTACCGGATCTGGCGCGCAGCAAAGATGAACACCCCGTACTGGTCCTGTGAAATTCCCCTGGAGGGCGGCCCCTATTCCTACAAGCCGGAGCATTTTGAAGCGGTATGGAGGGATGTATCCCGCGCCCTGGAGCAATACCTTCTGCCCTATATGGAGGCCATGACGCCGGAGAGGTTTCTCTCTTTGCTGGTTACAGATAACCGGCGCGACCAGGATTTCTTTCGCCCGGCAAATCTTGCCCGTCTGGACTCCCATTATCCCGGCTGGCCCGGTACGCCGGAGGCCGCGGTATATGGCGTTGGGATGTGGCGCATGGAAAAATTCGAGGAGGGTATTCCTTATTTGATTCTCGCGCGAAAAAACTACCGGACATGGATGGAGGATAACGAGCAAGAGGACTCCCAATTTTATCGTGCCCACATTTTGACTTTGGAACTGCTCGATCGCCTGCTCACCCCCTGGGAAAAAAAGCGCCCCGGCTGGACCGCGTCCGCCCAGCGAAAAATCGACCAGGTTGAACTCAACTGGGCCGACTATATGCGATAGACAAAGTGACAGGGACGGCTGACGCCGTCCCTGTTTCTTTTGGGAAATTCAGCTCTCCATGTGCCGTCCCAGGAATCCGGCGATGGACTGGGCCAGCTTGTACTCCACCTCGCCGCCGGTGAGTTTGTCCGCCGTCCCGGCGAAGAGGACGCAGCCCAGCACGTCCCCTTCGGACAGAATAGGGGCGGCGGTGCTGAGGGAATACTTCTCGCTGTCGGCGCACAGAGGGATGGTCTCCTCCCCCGGCTTGTACTGATAGACCTGCCGGCCCTCCATCAGCCGCTCCATCTGGGGGGAGACGGCCTTCTCCGCCAGCTCCCGGCGGGGCACCCCCGCCACAGCAATGCAGCTGTCCCGGTCAGTGATCACAGTCACCTGGCCGGTGGTGCGGTTCAGCGTCTCGCACAGCTGGCCGGCGAAGTCCACCAGCCCGCCCATCAGGGAATACTTTTTAAAAATCACGCCGCCGTCCTTGTCGGTGTATATCTCCAAGGGGTCGCCCTCCCGAATACGCATGGTACGGCGGATCTCCTTAGGGATCACCACACGACCAAGGTCGTCGATGCGGCGTACAATACCAGTTGCTTTCATCTATCTCATGCCTCCTGCGGTTTTAGCTTTGACAGCTTTAGTATCCGCAGGAGCTGGCAGGATATGCAGAAATTTGCATGGCTTTGTTTTCCAAATTCCTGAAGTTTTTCCAGCCCGCCGGCCAGTCCAGGGCCACATCCTATCCTCCTGCCACCGCCTCGGCCACCCGGATGCCGTCCACGGCGGCAGAGACGATGCCCCCGGCGTAGCCCGCCCCTTCGCCGCAGGGATAGAGCCCCCGCAATGACGACTGGTAATTTTCGTCTCGCAAAATACGCACCGGCGAGGAGGACCGGGTCTCCACCCCGGTGAGGACGGCGTCCGGGTGGGCAAAGCCCCGGAGCTTCCGGTCCAGCAGGGGGAGGGCGCCCCGCAGGGTATCTGTCACGCAGCCGGGCAGGCAGGGGGACAGATCGGTCCAGGCCACCCCGGGGCGGTAGGTGGGCAGAACAGCCCCCGGCCCCTCAGAGCTCTGGCCCAGCAGAAAGTCCTCCACCCGCTGGACGGGGGCCGCAAACCCGCCGCCCCCCAGCGTGAACGCCGCCCGCTCCCACTGCTGCTGGAACCGGACCCCGGAGAGCACGTCCTCCCCGGGGAAGTCCTCCGGCCCCACCCCCACCAGCAGGCCGCCGTTGATGTTCTCCCCGTCCCGGGCGCGGCAGCTCATGCCGTTGGTGACCAGGCCCCCCCGCTCCGAGGCGGCGGCCACCACCTCTCCCCCGGGACAGACGCAGAAGGTGAAGGCCGACCGGCCCGAGGGCAGATGGCAGGCCAGCTTATAGTCGGAGGGGGGCAGCCTGTCCCAGGCGGGGCCGTACTGCCGCAGGCTGATGTCCCGCTGCTTGTGCTCGATGCGCACCCCCACGGCGAATTTTTTTTGCTCCATAGGCACCCCCGCCCGCTGGAGCATGGCGAAGGTGTCTCGGGCGGAGTGGCCGGGGGCCAACACCACCGCGTCAGCGGCCAGAAGGCAGCGCCCCGCCGGCCCCTCCACCTCCACCCCGGCCAGCGCCCCGCTGCTCACCGTCAGGCCGGTGAGCCGGTGGCCGAAGCGCACGTCGCACCCCAGGGCAATCAGCTCCTTCCGGATGGCCTTCACCACCTCCCGGAGCACGTCGGTGCCGATGTGGGGCTTGTGGGAGTACTTCACGTCGGCGGGGGCCCCGGCCTCCACCAGGGTGTCCAGCACGGCGGAGATGCGCGCGTCGTGGGTGCCGGTGGTCAGCTTGCCGTCGGAGAAGGTACCCGCGCCCCCCTCGCCGAACTGGACGTTGGAACCCTCGTCCAGCTTGCCCGTGACCCAGAAGTCCCCCACGTCCAGCGTGCGCCGGTCCACGTCCTGCCCCCGCTCCAGCACCACGCAGGGCAGGCCGCTGCGGGCCAGAAACAGGGCGGCGAACAGCCCCGCCGGGCCCATCCCCACCACCACCGGGGGCAGGGAGGAGCGCCGCCTCACCGCCGGGAAAGTATAGGGAACCCGCTCCACCAGCGTGACGTGATTCCCGGGGGCGCGTCTCACCGCCGCCCCCTCGTCGGGCAGGGAGAGCTCCACGGTGTACACGTAGTGGACGTCCTGCTTCTTCCGGGCGTCGATGGACTGCCGGACGATCTTCAGCTCCCCCAGCTCCCCCGGGCGCACCCCCAGCTCCCGCGCCGCCCGCCGGCGCAGCTGGTCCATACCGCCCCCCACCGGCAGGGGGATGTTTCCGATTCGTACCATGGGCCGTCCCTCCTTTTCCCTGCCATTGTAGCACAAAACCCAGCCTGTTGGAACCCCCCTCTGGCCGCTGCACGGCCCTTTCCTCGCTCTCCGTCCACTTTTTTCGACATTTTTTTACAGTTTCCCTTGTCTTACCCCCATCTATCCTCCATAGTCTATTTCAGGATGTCTTTCCCCCAACGGGTGGGGGAGGCTTCCTGCGGCGGCGCCATCCGTCAGATAGAAAAAGATATGGAGGTAAAAAATTATGGCAAGAAAGACAGTGGAGCGCAACATTTCCTATGACGATGTCCGGAAACTCTACTACGTGAGCATGGATCTGGGCAAGGACAAGGACGGCAAGCGGATGAAGCGCTACCAGACCTACCGCACCCTACACGCCGCCCGGGCCGGCCTGCGCAGTTTCCTCACCCACCGGGAGGAGGAGCTGCGCACCCCCCGCCACGACCTGACCCTGGCCGACTGGCTGGAGAGCTGGATGGACAACATCGTCCGGCCCACCCGGGCGGAGACCACGGTGTATGGCTACCAGAAGATTATCGACAACCACATTCTCCCCGCCCTGGGCCATATCCCCCTGCTCAAGCTCACCCCCATGGACATCCAGCAGTACTACATCCAGGTCCAGCAGAGCGCCAATCTGTCTTCCAACACCCTGCGGCGGCACCACGATCTGCTCTCTTCCTCCCTGCGCTCGGCGGTGCGCCAGGACAAGCTGCTGCTCTCCCCCATGGACAAGGTGGAGCCCCCCCGGGCCAAGCAGAAGGAGGCCTCCTACTACCGTCCGGAGGAGCTCAAGCAGCTCTATGCCCTGGTGGTGGGCCACCCTCTGGAGCTGTGCGTCAAGCTGGCGGGCAGCCTGGGAATGCGCCGGGAGGAAATCTGCGGCCTGAAGTGGGAGTGCATCGACTACCAGCGCCAGCTGCTCTACATCCGGGAGGCCCGCACCGCCTTCGGGGCCACGGTGGTCCAGAAGGAAACCAAAAACCGCTCCTCCGTGCGCACCCTGTTCATCCCTGACGACGTGGCCACCCTGCTCCAGGCCGAACAGGCCAGGCAGAAGGAGCTGCTGCTCTCGGGGCGGCTGGAGGAGGCCAGCCAGTTCGTGGTGCTGGACCACAAGGGCCTGCCCTACTCCCCCAACGCCCTCTCCCTGGCCTTCACCCGGTTTGTACGCAAGCACAATCTGCCCCGCATCACCCTCCACGGCCTGCGCCACTCCTTCGCCACCGTGGCCTCCTTCCAGGGGGTCCCCCTGTTCGACATCGGCAAGGCCCTGGGCCACTCCACCCCCGCCACCACCGGCAAGATCTACACCCACCTGGTAGACCACACCCATGAGGACACCTTGCTCAAGGTGTCTGACGCGCTGAAGTAAAGCAGCAGGCCCCCGGCTCCCCCAAAGGGGGCCGGGGGCCAAAGACGTCACCCTTTCAGCTCCTTCCGGGCCAGAGCGCTCCAAAAGGCCACTACGCCCACCCAGCCCAGCCCGGTGGCCAGGGCGGCCCCCGCCACCCCTATCCGGGGCACCAGCGCCAGGTCCAGCCCCAGGTTGGCCCCCATGGACAGGGCGAGGAAAAACAGAGCCGCCCGAGTGCTGCCCACCGAACGCAGCACCGACGAGGCCAGGTGGTAGGCAAAAGCGGCGGGAAAGCCCAGAAAGATGATGCGCAGATAGTCCAGGGCGCAGGCGGCCACGCCGGCGGGGGTGTGCAGCGCGCAGAGCAGTCCGGGCAGCGCCAGCAGGCCCAGCCCGGTGAGCAGCAGCGACGCCCCCGCGCCAAAGGCGCCGGCCAGGAAAAAGTCCCGGCGGAAGGAGGACTCGTCCCCCGCCCCGTAGAACTGGGACAGCAGCACCCCCACTCCCTCACACCCCCCGCTGATAAGGAACAGGAACAGGTTCATCACCGACCCGGCCACCCCCACCGCCCCAAAGGCGGCCTGCCCCACAAAGCGGCCCACAATCACCGCGTCCACGGCGTTGTACAGCTGCTGGAGGATGTTGCCCGCCAGCAGGGGCGCGGATAAGGCAATCAGCTGCCGGTGGATATTGCCCTGGGTCAGCCGGGCGTTGCTCATCCGACTCACTCCTTTCGTAAGCCCCATTTGACAGGGGCTCCAGATCCCCACCCCAAAGCCTCCTCTGCCAAAGGGGCCTTTTCTCCGGGGGATTTCTCTACTCCACTATATCAGGGGAAACTTCCCTTGTAAAATGCCAATTTCCCTGATATAATATAACATATCCATTATATTTCAAGGGGCTGATTCCATGACCCAGCAGGGCATTGAGGTCTTTCTTACGGTGGCGCGGCTGGGCAGCGTCTCGGCGGCGGCCCAGGCGCTGTACATCACCCAGCCGGCGGTCAGCCGACATCTCCAGGCACTGGAGGAGGACCTGGGCTGTCCTCTGGTGCTCCGGGGGCGGGGACAGCGCCAGGTGGAACTGACCGACCAGGGGCGGGACTTTGTCCAGGTGGCGGAGAAGTGGCGGATGGTGTGGCAGGAGGCCCGGGAGGTGGCCGCCCAGGACCGGAAGCAGACCCTGCGGGTGGCGTCGGTGGGCAGCCTGGTGTCCAGCCTGCTGCCCCCGGTGCTCCGGGACTTTCTCACCCCCGGCCGCACCCTCTCCTTCCACAACTACCACTCCCGCGAGGCCTACGACTACGTGGCCCAGGGGCTGACGGACATCGCGCTCATCTCCGACCACATGTACCACCCCCAGGTGGAGACCGTCCCCGCCTTCCGTACCGCCATGGTTCTCCTCACCGGCCCTGTGCTGGACCTGCCCCGGGTGGTCCACCCCTCCCAGCTGGACCCGGCCAAAGAGCTGCGCCTGCCCTGGAACCCGGAGTACGACCTGTGGCACTCCTTCTGGTTCCGGGCCTCGGCGGCCCCCCGGGCGGAGCTGGACCAGATGCGGCTGCTGGAGGAATTTTTCCGCTGGCAGGACAGCTGGCCAGACAGCTGGGCGGTGGCCCCCGCTCTGGTGGCCGTCCCCATGGCCCGGCGGCTGGGGCTCACCGTCCGCACCCTGGACAGCGGCCCCGCCGACGAGATTATCTACTACCTTCTGGGCCCCCGGCGGAAGCAGGGGCTGACCCGGGCCTTTCTGGACTGTCTGGACCGGGAGCTGCAAAGGCGCCCGGAGGCGCAGTCGCTGCTATCCGCCCCACTTGCGAAATCCGTCCAAATGTAGTATGATGGTCGTGTCAACAAATCGCCCCTTTGGGCAAAGGAGAGATTCTTTATGTGGTTTGACCAAACAGTTATCTATCAAATTTACCCCCTGGGCCTGTGCGGCGCGCCGGCGGAGAACGACGGCAAGACGGAGCATCGTATCCTGCGCCTGCTGTCCTGGGTGGAGCATATCAAAAAGACCGGGGCGGACACCGTGCTGCTCAACCCGGTATTTGACAGTGACCGCCACGGCTACGACACCCGAGACTACTTCCACTTGGACCCCCGCCTGGGGACCGACGACGATTTTGCCCAGGTGTGCAAGGCTTTCCACGACGCCGGCATCCGGGTGATGCTGGACGGGGTGTTCAACCACGTGGGCCGGGGCTTCCGGGCCTTCCAGGACGTGCGGGATAAGCGGTGGGACAGCCTCTATAAGGACTGGTTCAACCTGAACTTCGACGGCAACACCGAGTATAACGACGGCTTCTGGTACGAGGGCTGGGAGGGCCACAACGAGCTGGTGAAGCTCAACCTGTTCAACCCGGCGGTGGTGGAGCACCAGTTTGAGGCCATCCGCTCCTGGGTGGACCGCTTCGGGGTGGACGGCTTGCGGCTGGACGTGGCCTACTGCCTGCCCCCGGAGTACTTAAAACAGCTGCGCTCCTTCACCAATTCGCTGAAATCCGATTTCGTCCTCATGGGCGAGACCCTCCACGGCGACTACAACCGCTGGATGGGGGACGATATGTGCCACTCAGTGACCAACTACGAGTGCTACAAGGGGCTGTGGTCCGCCTTCAACTCCATGAACATGTTCGAGATCGGCCACTCCCTGGCCCGGCAGTTCGGCCCGGAGCAG